>DATGGF010000298.1:0-1728 GCA_035308625.1 Acidimicrobiales bacterium
GCCCGGTAGGCCTCGATGAGCTGGTGCTTGGCCACCCAGTCGCATTCCCGGCTCAGGCTGAACGGGTCGGACTCGAGCCCTTTGAGGCAGTGCTCCCACATGTCGAGCGCCCGGTCCTCCTGCGGGGAGAGCCCGTGGGTGTCGCGATAGCGCAGGGCCCTCGTGAGGTACTCCGACTGGATGTCGAGCGCGCTCACCTCCCTGCCGTTGGCGAGGCGGACGTTGCGCCGGCAGGTGAGGTCGTGGCTGATCTCGCGGATGGCTCGGATGGGGTTCTCCAGGGTGAGGTCGCGCAGCACCGTCCCCGGGTCCTCCAACATGCGGAGCAGGATGCTGGTCGTCCCCACCTTCAAGTAGGTGGCGTACTCGCTCATGTTCGAGTCGCCCACGATGACGTGCAAGCGCCGGAAGCGCTCGGCATCGGCGTGGGGCTCGTCGCGCGTGTTGATGATGGGCCGGCTGCGGGTGGTGGCGGACGAGACGCCCTCCCAGATGTGCTCGGCCCGCTGGGAGAGGCAGTACACCGCCCCTCGGGCCGTCTGGAGCACCTTGCCCGCACCGGCGTAGATCTGCCGGCTGACCAAGAAGGGGATGAGCACCTCGGTGTAGTGGGCGAAGTCGTCGCGCCGGCTGGTGAGGTAGTTCTCGTGGCAGCCGTAGGAGTTGCCCGCCGAGTCGGTGTTGTTCTTGAAGAGGTAGATGACGCCGCGGATCCCCTCTTCGCGCAAGCGGGCCTCGGCGCCCGCGACGAGATGGTCGAGGATGCGCTCCCCCGCCTTGTCGTGGGCCACCAGGTCGGTGATGACGTCGCACTCGGGGGTGGCGTACTCGGGGTGGCTGCCCACGTCGAGATACAGCCGGGCGCCGTTCTCGAGGAAGACGTTGGAGGACCGTCCCCAGCTCACCACCCGGCGGAACAAGTAGCGGGCCACCTCGTCGGGGCTGAGCCGCCGCTGGCCCCGGAGTGTGCAGGTGACGCCGTACTCGTTCTCGAGCCCGAAGATGCGCCGGTCCATCTCCACCCACGGTAGTGCCGGCAGCACCCAGGAAGACGGTCTTCGACGCGGCCCGGCGGGCGGCGCCGGCGGCCGCTAGGCGCTGAGGCGCTCGGCCAGCTCCTCGGGTCCCAGGCGCTGGAAGGCCCGCCGCCCGTTCGTACGCGCCAGCACGGCCACCTCCAGGTCGGCGGGGCCCAAGGTGCGGTCGGGCCCGGCCAGCGCAGCCACCGCGGCGCGCAGGGCGTCGTCGAGGCTCCACCCGTCGGTGAACGATGCGGCGAAGCGCTCGGAGATGATCTCGGTCTCGCCGCCGAGCACGGCGAAACGGTCCTCGTCGGTGACCGTGCCGTCATAGGCGATGTGGTACAGCTGGTCGTGCCCGGGGTCGCCACCGAGCTCGGCCACCAGGATCTCCACCTCGAGCGGCTTCATCTCGTGGGTGAACACGTTGCCCATGTACTGCGCGTAGAGGTTGGCCAGCGAGCGGGCGTCGACGTCCTCCCGGCTGTACTGGTAGCCCTTCACGTCGGCGAACTCGACGCCCGCTCGCCGCAGCCGGTCGAACTCGTTGTAGCGCCCCACCCCGGCGAAGGCGATGCGGTCGTAGATCTCGCTCACCTTGTGGAGGCTCTTGGACGCGTTCTCGGCGCAGATCAGGACACCGCCGGTGTACACGGTGGCGACCAGCGGCCGGCCTCTGGCGATGTTCTTGCGGGCGAAGTCCGCCTTG
>DATGGF010000299.1:0-2865 GCA_035308625.1 Acidimicrobiales bacterium
GCATTCGAGGACGGCACCGAGCGAGTTGGGCTGATACCCCGCGCCGGTCACCGACACGATTTCGTCGTTGCTCAGCCCCGTGGAGGGGGTCACCGTGAGGGTGGGGGCGGAGGGCACGAGGAGCGGGGACACGGGCGGGCCGGAAGGTTGGAGGGCGGTGATGCCCGACGGGAGGATGGTGTCGTTGCGGAACGACGTGCACGTGAAGCTGGCGGGCGGGGCGGTGTCGCTGCCGGTAGCCGACACCGTGAGGCCGATCGACGGGTTCTGGGAGATCGACACGGTGCCGCCCGTCGCCGTGAAGGGCCCGACCGTGATCGGCGCCGTCGAGAGGACCACGCCCGAGGAGGGCACGGGGTTCGGGATGGGCACGTCGAAGCTCAAGGTGCCCGAGAGCTTGGCCGGCGTGGCGCCTGAAGCGTCGAGCGTCGTGGTGGCGCTCCCGGTGATCGACGTGTTGCCCAGGGCGGCGGCCGCCGACGCGACGGCGGCGGGCAGTGTCAGTTGCGCCTGGTAGCCGGTCACCTGGAACTGCTGGCCGGCCGAGGGGTCGGCCGGCGACAGCGTGGCCGAAGAGGTCGCGTCGTTCATCACGAGGTTGCCGACCGGCGTACCCGGGCAGTACAGCTCGTAGGCCCCGGGGGGCGAGGGCGGCGGCGGGATGACCGTGGCGTTGCCCGTAGTGACCAGCGGCTGGACGTACCCCGAGTTGGGCGGACGGAGCGACAGGCCCGTCGGCACGGTGTCGTTGGCCAGCGTGCCGCAGAAGAGTCCGAAGCGATCGCCGAACGCCTGCACGTTCAGGTTGGAACCGTCCACGAAGACCGAGATGGGACCGCCCGTCGCCACGAAGGTGTCGGGCGGGGAGCCCGGCGCCGCAGTGGCGGTGAACTGCACGCCCGCGGGCGGCACCAGCGAGGGCAGCGTCACGCTGAAGGAAAGGTCTTGACGGCCCGGGTACGGGTACGGATAGGGACCCGGGTACGGGACCTTGACGCCGCCCCCCGCGCCTTGGGCTCCGCTCACGACGAGGAACAGCGAGAGGTTGCCGGTCAGCGTGCTGAGCCCGAGGTTCTCGGCCTGCTGGGCGATGGCCTGGGGGATCGTGAACTGCGTCTGGAGGTTCGTGATCTCGAAGGAGTCACCCTCGTTGAGCGACGACGGTGAGATCGACCCCGTCGTGACCACGTCGTTGACGGCGATGTCTCCCACAGGTGTGCGCGGACAGTACAGCTCGTAGGGGGCGCCCGGCGTCTGGTTGCCGGAGCCGGGCCCGCCCGGTGAGAACGTGGTGGTCGGGGTGATCGGTGTCCCCGACGCGCTGGCCGTGGCGATGACGGGCCGGATCGGCGCGGCGGCCGGCGGTGTGTCCGTCGACCCCGACGTGGGGAGGCTGTCGTTGGGGTAGGCGGCGCACGACATGGTGAACGCCTTGCCCGAGAGCTCGGCCACCACCAGGATCGACTGGTCCTGCGCGATGGTGACGGGGCCACCGAGGGCCGTGAAGGGCCCGACGCTCGTGGCCGACGACGGGATGTCGAGGGGCAGGGCCGTCGAAGGAATGGGGTTCGGGATGGGTAGCGAGAACCCCATCGAGCCCGTGGGCAGCTGCGCCGACGTGGTGCCGTAGGCATCGACGTAGCTTGCCGCCAGTCCGTCGAAGCCGCCGTTGCCGAGCCCCACCGCGGCCGTCACGGCTCCCGGCGGGATGGGGATGTCGGTCTGGTACCCGGTCACCTGGAACTGGTCACCGGCAGACAGCGTGGCCGGGGAGATCGTGGCTGAGGTGGTCACGTCGTTGAAGACGAGGTCACCGACCGGCGTGTGGGGGCAGTACAGCTCGTAGGCACCGGTCAACGGCGATGGTGTGGGTGGTGTCACCTGCCCGGCTGTGGCGATCAGAGGGGAGATGGGCACTCCCGGCGGCACGTCGTTCGTGAAGCCCGACGGGAGCGAGTCGTTCGGGTAGTCGGAGCAGTGCAGCGAGATGAGCCCGATGCCGGCCCCGTCGATGTCCATGGTCTGGGACTCCGGCGCCGCGCTGAGGGCGATGTTGGGGCTCGTTGCTGTGAAGGGACCGACGGTGACCGACGGGATGGAGACCATGACGCCTGACGGAGGGACCGGGTTCGGCAGCGGGATGGTGAAGTTCACCGCGCCGGTCGACAGCGAGGCAGGGGTGGCACCGGTGGCGTCGATGGTGGTCGTGAGCGACCCCGCGAGCGAGGTGAGCCCCGTGGCCTCCGCGCTCTCTGCGATGGCAGCCGGCAGCTGCTCCTCGGTTTGGAAGCCGGTGAGGGTGAAGCTCTGACCCACCGATGGGCTCGCCGGCGACAGCGCGCCGGTGACCACAACGTCGTTGAGGACCACGGCTCCGATGGGCGTGCCGGGACAGAAGGTCTCGTAGGGCGCGCTGTCGGCGAAAGCCGGCCCAGTGAGAGCCTCCTGCACTGTGACTCCGGCGATCATCGTTAGGCCGGCGCTGAGCGCGATAAGTCCCGCCATGCCGGCGCGGGCGGCGAGGTTCGGAACGCGTCCCATGGGACCCCCTTGTCGAAGGTGGCCCGTCGGCGCAGGGACGCCGAGGGGTTCCTGGTCAGATCGGATCAGGTGGGCGGGCGATGAACATCGTCAACGATGATGAAACGCTGAGAGGATTCGAGTGATGTCCATCCGTGGTATCCCCCGCAGACGCAGGCGGGACTAGCTGGGCAGCCATCGTGTCGTTGGAGACGCAAGCCAACTCAGGACCTCGCGTCGCGTCGTCGGACCGCGGGGAGTCCAGGCCGAGGGCAGCGCACCGTCGGAGCGAAGGTCGGCTGACTCCGAGATATTGGCGCTCAGCGGGTCAGCCGTGAGAGCACA
>DATGGF010000300.1:0-11611 GCA_035308625.1 Acidimicrobiales bacterium
CGTGCGAGCTACGTACTTCGTCCCCACGTTCACCACGGCCAGGGTGATCTCAGCCGGGATGTCGGTTACGTGCTCGTACACCGGGATGTCGCCGATCTGGCCGCCCTTGGCGTTCACCAGGTACCAGTTGTCACCCCAACGCTCGGCGTGGGCGGCGCGTAGCCGCTCCGGCTTCGCCGCGCGGTTCACCGACCCGACGATGGCCACGGCCCGGGGGTGGAAGAACTCCTCGAGGTCGGACCGGCGCTGGGGCACGTGACGGGCTCAGCCCGCCGGCGTCTCGCCCGACAGCACCGAGAAGTCGAGCCGGCCGGTGAGCATGCCGGCCGAGAAGCCTCCGTCCGCGTACACGTTGGTCCCGGTGATGTACGTGGCCGCGTCGCTGTTCAAGAACACGACGAGGTGGCCCTGCTCCTCGGGGGTCGAGTTGCGGCCGCCAAGGGGCTTGGGGAACCGGTCCATGAAGTCTTTGCCCATGTACGCCTCGAACGACGGCATCATCGGCGTCGCCGTGGGGCCGGGGCTGGTGCAGTTGACCCGGATGCCCCGCGGCGCCAGGTCGAGCGCCGCGTGCAGCGTCCACACGATGATGGCCTGCTTCGACAGCAGATAGCCCTCGCCCACCTGGGCCGGGTGCTCCTCGCACCAGGCGCGGGCCTCGGCGTACCCCGGAGTTGCCAGGAGGTCGGCCACCTGGCCCATGGTCCCCTCCCAGCCGAAGGCGCCGGCCGACGAGATGGTGACGACCGCGCCGCCCTCCCCCATGAGCCGATCGGCCACCAGCCCCGTCAGGTGCCGGGCAGCCACGAAGTTGACCAGCATGACGTCGACACCCGAGAACGGCGGGCCCGGGAGCCCGGCGCAATTGAAGAGCCCGTCGACATGTCCCCCCAGGTCGTCCACCGCCGCCTCGATGGCCGCCGGGTCTCGCAGGTCGACGGTGTGGAAGCTCGCCACCTTGCTCTCGGGCTCCTTGATGTCGAAGACGTGCACTTCGGCGCCGAGCTCGAGGAGGTCGCGTACGGCAGCCGCCCCCATGCCGGCGCCACCACCGCCGCTCACGAGCACCCGCTTGCCCTCGTAGCTGAAGACCCCGGGCACGGCGTCAGCCGCCCATCTGCAGGCCGGCGGCGCGCGATCCGAAGATCTGCGCGTTGACTGCGGCGCCGATGTCGGCCGGCTCCCACCGGGCCGGGCCGCCCTTGGTCTCGATGGTGGCCCCGAGCGACCAGGGCTTGTAGTGCGTGATGGTGTGGCCGACGGCCCGGAACACCTGGCCCGTCACGTGGAGCGCCTCGTCCGAGGCCAGCCACGCCACCATCGGGGCCGAGTTGGCCGGGTTCATCCGGTCGTACTCGCCTTCGCCGGTGTCGAGTTCGTCGGGCTCCTTGACGTCGGCCGTCTTGGTCAGGGTGGCAGTGATCCGGGTCATGCCTCCGGGAGCCACCGCGTTGGCCCGGACCCCGTAACGCGAGAGCTCGAGGCTCGAGATGACGGTCAGCGCGGCAATGCCGGCCTTGGCCGACCCGTAGTTGGCTTGCCCGACGTTGCCCTGGAGCCCGGCTGAGGACACCGTGTTGACGATGGCGGCCCGGGGCTGGCGCCCGGCCTTCGACTCCTCGCGCCAGTAGTTGGCCGCGTGGTGGGTCACGGCGAACGTGCCCTTCAGGTGGACCCGCACCACCGCGTCGAACGCCTCCTCGGTCATGGAGAAGAGCATGGCGTCGCGCACGATGCCGGCGTTGTTCACCACGATGTCGAGACGACCGAAGTCCTCCACCGCCTGGCGCACCAGGCTCTGCGCCCCGGCCCAGTCGGCCACATCGTCGAAATTGGCCGATGCCTCGCCGCCGCGCGACCTGATGACCTCGGCCACGTCCTCGGCCGGGCGCTTGTCGGCGCCTTCGCCGTGCACCGAGCCGCCGACGTCGTTGACGACGACTTTCGCCCCTTGTCGGGCGAGTTCCAGTGCCTCGCCCCGGCCGATGCCGTGGCCGGCGCCGGTGACGAGAGCCACTTTGCCGTCGAGCAGTCCCATCTGTCTCTCTCCTTGATGCTCGTCAGGGCCCGGTCGTCCCCGGCGTCTCCGGTCGCCGGGGTGGGTCCCTGCGTGTACTCGATGACCTGCCTGTACTCGATGACCTGCGTGTACTCGATGACTCGGTGCACCTCGATGACTCGGGCACCTCGAGGGCCGCCGGTCGGCGGCGCGTGATACCCGACGGTCGGGACGCCCAGTAGCGAGACAGGCCTGCTCGACTCGCGTCGAGGATCAACCCAGCCGGTAGAGCTCCTTGGCGTTGTCGCACACCATCCGGCGCCGCTCGGCCTCGGGCACACCACCCATCGACTCTTCGACGATGCGGCGGCTGTAGGGCCAGTCGTGACGGTGGTGTGGGTAGTCCGTCGACCACATCAGGTTGTCCACGCCGATCCAGTGCCGCGTGGCCACAGCGAAGGGCTCGCGGATGAACGTCGCCTTCCAGTTCTGGCGGAAGTACTCGCTCGGCAGTTGCCGCAGCGGCGACTGCGTCCACGTCCGGTTACGCCAGTAGTGGTCGTCCATGTGCTCGAGGAAGTGGGGGATCCACCCGGCGCCACACTCCACCGACACCATCTGCAGGCCGGGGAAACGGTCGAACATGCCCGAGTAGATGAACTTGGACATGAACTGGGAGGCCTCACCCACCGGGCCGCCCATCTCGGCCAGGCCGATCTGGCGGCCGGCGGAGGCGGCGGCCTTCTGGAAGGACCCGGGCTTGCGCTTCCCGGCCTGGCGCAGCCCGCTGTGGATGTGCACGGGCATCTGCTCTTCCTCGGCCGCCTCCCAAAAGACGTCGTCCTCTCCGGAGAGGTTGTCGTTGCCCGAGGGGTAGGCCGAGATGATCACGCCGCGGTAGCCGGCGCTCTTGGCGTCGCGCAGCCACTTCACCGAGGTCTGCACGTCCACGCCCGGCATCTGGGCGAGCCCGATGAGCCGCTCGCGGTCGGCGGCCATGAACTCGTCGTGCATCCAGGTGTTGTAAGCCTCGAGCCCGGCCAGGTGGTAGTCGTCGTCCTCCTGGGCCATGAAGGCGCCCATGGTCCGCTGCGACGGGAACAGCACCTCGGCGTCTACACCGTCGAAGTCCTGCTCCTCGACGCGGGCCGGACCCTCGAACGATCCCTTGAGGATCGAGTCGTAGGTCGAGCCGTACCACTCGAGCTCCTCGTAGCGCTTGCCGAACTGGCCGGCGTTGGTCACGAGGCCGAGCGGCATGGGCGCGGTGCCCGGCACCAGCTCCCAGGCGTCACCGCCCTTGGGGTCCTTGACCAGCTTGGGCGCCCGATCGTGGAACTTCTTGGGCAGGTACTTGGTCCACATGTCGGGTGGCTCGATCACATGGCCGTCCGACGAAATGAGCCGGTACTCGCGCGCCATCACACCTCCTAGGCCGCCGGTGGGCAGCCGGGACCGGGCGCCGAGGGGCCCCCGAGTTCTCTGACTTTCGTGTCAGCTTACTGACTGACGGAGAGTCAGGAAAGTGGGTCCAAACGGTCCGCGGGCCGGCCCAGGCCCGGCGATCAGCTGGGGCGCTCCGCCGGCGGTCAGCCGGTGAACGCCTGCAAGCCCACGACGGGGGCGCTCAGCGGGGGCTCGCCCGTCGAGCTGCCCGTGCGTCTTCTGGTGTGTGGCCCGGGGAGCGGCCCCGGGCTAATACCCCTTGAAGTCCGGGCTCCGGCGCTCGGCGAAGGCGGCCAGGCCCTCCCGCGAGTCGGCCGTGCCCACGATGAGGTCCTGGGCCCACGCCTCCTCGTCGAAGGCGGTGCGGCGGTCTGAGTCGAGCGACCGGTTGAGGAGCCACTTGGCCATGCCGATGGCCTTCGTCGGACCGGAAGCCAGGCGGCCGGCCAGCTCGGACGCCGTCGTGTCCAGCTGGTCACGGGGAACGACGCGGTTCACCAGGCCGATGCGCTGTGCCTCCTCGGCCGGAAGGTCGTCACCGAAGAAGATGAGCTCCTTGGCCTTCTGCAGTCCGACGATCCTGGGCAGGAGGTAGGCACCACCGCCATCAGGTGAGATGCCGCGCCGGACGAACACCTCGATGAAGCGCACCCCTTCCGCGACCACCACCAGGTCGCAGGCGAAGGCGAGGTGAGCCCCGATGCCAGCAGCCGTGCCGTTCACGGCGGCCACCACCGGCTTCTCGCAGTCGAGGACGGCCGAGACCAGACGTTGGGCGCCCCGGCGGATCATCCGGGCGGCGTCACCGACGATGCGG
Source organism: Acidimicrobiales bacterium (assembly GCA_035308625.1). Lineage (GTDB taxonomy): Bacteria > Actinomycetota > Acidimicrobiia > Acidimicrobiales > UBA8190 > DATGGF01. The sequence goes on from DATGGF010000300.1 coordinate 4,263, forward strand.
TCGGGTGCGCCCTCGGGCTTGGGCGCTGGTGGCGTGGCGCGGCCGGCCCGCAGGTCGGCGCCGGTGCAGAAGCCCTCGCCGGTGGCGGTCAGGATCACAGCGCCGACGTTCAGGTCCGCGCTCGCCTCCTCGAGCAGGGCGATGACCCGGTCGCGCTGATCGGGCGTGATGGCGTTGCGTACCTCGGGCCGGTTGAGCGTGATCCACGCCACCCGGTTCTCCACTCGGTGCTGCACCTGCTCTTCGAGCGGCTGGTCCGACACGACGACTCCTCCTGGGCGTGACGCTGGGTGTGACCCTTGGCGTGGGCTCGGGCAGTGTGACACTGACTGACGTCCATGTCACCTTCGGTGGCGGCCCCGGCTAGGGTCGACGGCCGTGAGCACGCAAGCAAGCGGAGCCGACACGACCAGCGGGCAACAGATCCCAGTCGTCGACTATCTGGTGATCGAGGGCGAACCCCATCTCGAGGCGAATGCCTGTACCGGCTGCGGGGCGTTGTTCTTCGACCGGCGGAACGCCTGCGCTCGTTGCGGGGCACTCGACTTCACCCGCAAGGCCCTGTCGACGACCGGCATGGTGCGGTCGTTCACGATCATCCACCGGGCCGCGCCGAATGTGCCGGTGCCCTACGTGTCCAGCGTGGTCGAGCTCGATGGTGGCGGCGTGGTCAAGGCCAATCTGGTGGACGCCGGCGCCGAGCCGGACAAGATCGAGCTGGGGATGCGCGTCCGTCTCACGACTTTCGTGTGCGGGCGCGACGAGGAAGGCACCGAAGCCGTCGCCTTCGCCTTCGCTCCGGCCTGACGCTCGCGCCAATCGCAGGTCGCTGCTTCCGTTCGCCCTCACTGGCCGATACAAAGGAGAGTGGTCATGTCCGAGACCGTCTGGATCATCGGGACCTCCATGACGAAGTTCGGCCGGTACCCCGACAAGGACACGGTCGACCTGGCCAGCGACGCGGCGCTGGCCGCCCTGGCCGACGGAGGCGTGTCGATGGCCGACATGCAGGTCCTCGGCGTGGGCTGCCTCATGGAGGCGAGCGCCATGCTCGGCCAGCGACTGCAGAAGCAGATCGGTCAGACCGGCATCCCCGTCTACAACGTCGCCAACGCATGTGCCACTGGCGCCACCGCGGTGCGCACGGCGCTGCTGGCCATCAAGGCGGGCGAGGCCGACATGGGATTGGCCGTCGGCGTCGAGCAGATGGGGAAGGCTGGATTGCTGGGCCCCGCCGGTCAGGCCCGGGCTAAGCCGGCCGGCTTCACCCGATCGGGCCGCTACGGATCAGTTATGCCGGTGGAGGGTGTCCTGGGCACCCAGCTCATGCCGGGCGTCTTCGCCCAAGCCGGCATGGACTACGCCTCGCGCCACAACGATGTGGGCTTCGAGCAGTTCGCCAAGGTGGCCGAGAAGAACCACGCCCATTCCACCCTCAACCCGCTGGCCCAGTACCAGAAGGCCTTCAGCTTGGAGGAGGTCATGGCCGCCGACATGGTGGCGTACCCCAACACGCTGCTCATGTGCTGCCCCACCGGCGACGGCGCGGCCGCCGTGGTGCTGTGTTCGGACGCCAAGCTCAAGACCCTCGATCCCGAAGTGCGGCGCCGGGCCATAAAGATCTCGGCATCGGTGTTGACGTCGGACCCGTATGTCGAGTCGGATGCGGCCCAGCCCGACGTAAGCACTCTGACCAAGCGAGCCGCTGCCCAGGCGTACGAGCAGTCCGGCGTGGGCCCCGACGACCTCGACCTCGTCGAGTTGCACGACTGTTTCGCCACCGCCGAGCTCATTCACTACGAGAACCTGTCTCTGTGCGAGCCGGGTGGCGCTGGCGACTTCATCGACCGCCGAGGTCCCTGGCGTGACGGGCCCACACCCGTCAACGTGTCGGGCGGGCTCATCTCCAAGGGCCATCCCATCGGCGCCACCGGCGTCGCCAACCTCTACGAGGTGGCAACCCACCTGCGTGGTGAGGCCGGCGATCGCCAGATCGAGGGGGCGCGGGTCGGGCTGACGCATGTGATCGGGCTCGGATCGGCGTGCGGCGTACACGTCCTCGAGCGCGCCGCCTCCTGACACCGAGGCTCGTCTGATGTCCGAGTCGGTGAAGGACGAGGTTTCGGTCCCGGGCGCGGTCTCGGTTCCGGGCGCGGTTTCGGTTCCGGGCGCGGTCTCGGTTCCGGGCGCGGGGTCGGAGGCACTGCTCGACGGTCTGCGCGTCGTCGACCTCGCCGGCGAGCCCGCCGCCATGACCGGCCGGATCCTGGCCGACTTGGGAGCAGATGTCGTGCGCGTGCAGCCACCCGACGGCGACCCGTTGCAATCGTGGCCTCCGTTCGGTCCCGACGGAGTGTCACTGCGCGCCATCGCCTGGAACGCCGGCAAAACGTCCGTGGCCGTCGAAGGGCCCGAGGACCCCCTGCTGCTCGAGTTGGTGGGGGCGGCTGACGTCGTCCTGTGCACGCCCGGGTGGCCGGGCACCCTCGATGTCGACCGGGCCACCGGTCCCCAGGCGGTGTGGGTGCTCGTGACCCCCTTCGGCCTCGACGGCCCGCGGGCGGGCTGGAAGGCATCGGACCTCGGCGTGATGGCCTCGACGGGGAACATGTACTGCACCGGTGATCCCGACCGGGCCCCGGTGCGCTGCACCGAACCGACCGCCTGGAGCCACGTAGGCCCGGAAGCAGCGATGGCCACACTCACCGCCCTGGCTTCTGGGCGTCCGCAAATGGTCGACGTCTCCGCGCAGGAAGCCGTCATGATCGCCTCGATGGGCCATGCCGGACGCTTCCCCCGGAACAAGAACCGGGGGCAACGATCGGGAGGCAACATCGGCGTCACTCGCGAGATCTGGCCGTGCCAGGACGGCTTCGTGTCGTTCGGGTTGCGCGGCGGCAAGGCCCGCGTCGCCAACATGCAGACCATCTCCCGGCTCGTGATCGAAGACGGCATCGAGGCGCCCGCCCTGGCCACCCGGGACTGGACCACCTACGACCACAAGGTGCTGTCGGCCGACGAGCTCGACGCCATAGCCGCACCCATCGCCGAGTACTTCTCCCGGCACACGATGTCGGAGCTCTACGAGTTGGCGTGCGAGACGAACATGATGCTGGCCCCGGCCAACTCTCCGCCCCAGCTCATCGAGAGCACCCAGCTCGCGGCACGGGGGTTCTTCATGCAACTGGGCGACATTCCCCACTTCCCCCGGTCCTTTGCCCTCGCCACGAGCCCCGGCGACGTCGTCATCCGTCCCGGTCCGGCCACGCCAGCTCCCGCGGCAGGTTCCAGGTCCGCTCCGCGCTGGCCGGCCCGCGCGGCCGCATACTCGGCGTCACCCGGCTCCGCGTCCACCGGCTCCGCGTCCTCCGGCCCCGCGTCTTCCGGCTCTGCGTCTTCCGCAGGCCAGCCCTCGTGGTCCGGTACCAAGTTGCTCGAGTTCGGCACCGGCGCGGCGGGCCCCATCGCCGTGCGGTACTTCGCCGAGCACGGCGCCACCGTCGTCCGGATCGAATCGCGATCGCGACCCGACTTCCTCCGCACCTACGGCCAGACACCGACGAACCCATGCGGTCTCGAGGGATCGGACATGTTCGACTCGGTGAACGTGGGGAAGCTCGGAGTCACCCTCAACCTGAAACATCCCGAGGGTGTGGCGCTGGCCAAGCGGCTGGTGCTGTGGGCCGACGGCCTGGCCGAGAATTTCGCACCGCGGGCGATGCGGAGCTTCGGATTGGATTACGCGTCGTTGCGAGAGGAGAAGCCCGACCTCGTGATGGTGAGCTCGTGCCTTCAGGGGCAGACCGGGCCCCACAAGGACTACCCGGGCTTCGGTGGACAAGGGTCCGCCCTCGGCGGGTACAACTTCCTCACCGGGTGGCCCGACCGTGAGCCCCTGGGCCCGTACGGGACCATCACCGACTCGTTGGCGCCGCGATTCGTGGCCTCGGCGCTGGCAGCGGGGCTGCTCTATCGCCGGCGGACGGGCCGGGGCGTCCATCTCGACGTCAGCCAGGCGGAAGCCGCGGTGTTCTCACTCTCTCCCTGGATCCTCGACTACGTCGTGAACGGCCACGTCGAGATCCGCCAGGGCAACCGGTCCGATCGGTTCGCGCCCCACGGCGCGTTCCCCTCAGCCGGCGAGGACCGCTGGGTGGCCATCGCGTGCTGGGACGACGGTGACTGGTCCCGGCTGGCCGAGGTCCTTGGGCTCGACCCACGGACTGCGACCGAGTTCGCCGGTGTAGCCGCCCGCTTGGCCGGGGCCGACGCCGTCGAACGTTTGGTAGGCGAATGGACAAGCACGAGGTCCGCCATCGAGGCCGCCGAAGCCCTACAAGCCGTCGGGGTAGAGGCGGTTCCGGTGAACGATCTCGGTGATGCCTGGGCCGATCCCCAACTCGACTCCCGCGGGCACTTCGTCGCGCTGACCCATCCCTGCATGGGCGAGTGCGCCTACGAGCGAAACGGGTTCCGCCTGTCGGACGCGGCCGCCGGATACGAGCGGACGAGCCCGGTGTTGGGTGAGCACAACGCCTACGTCCTGGGCGACATCCTCGGTATCGGTACCGCCGAGCAGCAGCGCCTGGCTGACGACGGCGTTCTCGAATAGCACCGATCCTTGGGGAACCCGGGCTTGCCCGCACCGGCGGGTGAAACTGTCGCCTACCGCTGGGCTCGGTCCGAGGACGCAGCTGCAGTCGCTGGGCTCCACGCCGAAAGCTGGCGGCGTCATTACCGGGGCTCGTACCCGGACGCCTTTCTCGACGGCCCGGTCTTCGAGAACCGAGCCGCGGTTTGGGACGAACGGCTCGCCGCCCTGGTGGGCGACGGTGACCCCGACGCCGGCACGGTCACGATCCTGGCGGAATCGGGGTCGGGAGATCTCGTCGGATTCGTACATGTCGTGTTGGACGACGACCCCGCCTGGGGGGCATTGGTCGACAACCTGCACGTGCGGGCAGATCTGAAGGGCGGTGGCATTGGCACCTCGCTGCTGGCCAGGGCCGCCGGGGCGGTGGTGGCGCGACGGCCTTCGTCAGGGCTCTTCCTCTGGGTGCTGGAGGCGAACGTGGAGGCGCAGGCCTTCTATCTCGCTCGTGGGGGCGGGTTTCAGGGCACGCGTATCGCCACCGCTCCAGGGGGTGGCGAGCCTCTCGTCGCCATCAGGTGCGTGTGGCCCGACCCGCATGTGCTGTTGGAGGCGCCGACGCCGACTTGAGCGCCCGAGCCCGGGCCGCCTTCCGTGAACAAGGGCGTCGTGGTGGCTCGCGCCCCGATGTCGCTGATACACCCTCATGTCATTCTGCTCTTGTGCGCAGCGAGCTCCGTTCAGCCCTCGGGATTCTTCTCCGTTGCGTCGGTGAGCTCGACGCCGGCCGGCTGGCGGCGTCGGACGCGTCACAACTCCTCGCCCTCTTCACCGAGATCGAGCGCGCGGGTGCGGCTGGCAAGTTTCTGGTGGCTGCCCGTGCTGCAGAGGACGGAGAGTGGATGCGCCTCGGCCACCGGAATCCGGGATCGTGGCTGGCGGAGCTGGGGCAGACAGGCATCGGCGACGCCCTCGGCACCCTCGAGGCGTCGAAACGGCTCCCAGAGCTTCCCAAGACCACCCAAGCCATCCGCCAGGGCGCGTTGTCGGGAGCCCAGATACGAGAGATCGCCGCCGCGGGAAGTGTCGATCCGGATTCCGAGACACCGTTGCTCGCCACTGCAGCCACCAGTTCGTTCAAGGAGTTGCGCGATGCGGCCCGCGGGGTGCGGGCGGCAGCGGCAGACCGACTCATCGGGTCCGAGCGCGAGACCCGCATTCACCAGGCTCGGTACGTGCGCAGCTGGGTCGACCACGACGGCGCCTTCTGCATCGGCGCCAAGTGCACCCCCATCGCCGGCGCCCTGGTCATGGCCGGCCTCGAGGCTCAGGCCAAAGTGCACTTTGAAGAAGCCCGCGCCGCGGGGGTCATGGAATCAGAGGCGGCCTACCTGGCGGATGCCCTGGTGGCGCTGTGCACCGCCGGTGGTGCAGAACCGGACAAGGCCTCGAAGAAGGGCCCTCGAGCGCTGGTGCACCTCCGGGTCGACCTCGCCGCCTTGCATCGGAGGTCACTCGAGCCCGGCGAGGTGTGCGAGATCCCGGGAGTGGGACGGGTGCGTCTGGAGACGGCCCGAGCCCTCATCGGCGACAGCTTCCTCAAGCTCTTCGTCACCAACGGGATCGATGTGCAGACGGTCGTGAACTACGGCCGAACCATTCCGAGATCGGTTCGCAGTGCCCTGGAGGAGCGCGACCGCACCTGTGTGGTCCCCGGGTGCTCAGCCACCCGGTTTCTCGAGATCGACCATTGGTCCATCCCCTTCGCTCAGGGAGGGCCCAGCTGTCTCGAGAACCTCGCCCGTATCTGTCCCCACCATCACAGGCTCAAGACCAGCGGGGACTTCCAGTTGGTCGGCGGTCCCGGGTACTGGCAGTTCCGGCGGGTGCGGAACTACCTGGAGAGTGAGTCAGTGGCTGGTCGCGATCCTCCCCGCGTTGATGATTCGTGCGCCGATCAACTGCTCCCGGTCTGAGGGGGCATTCCGGCGCGTCCCGAAGTCGACCTTGTCCACCTGAGCAAGGATCGAGCGACGGCTCAGTGATCGGATGCGATCTCGAACAACGCAGCGAGTCCGCCGAGAGCGCGCAGCAGGTCGTTCAAGTGCGTGCAGGAAGCGATGCTGGTGAGGCGTTCGGGCACGGCCGAAGGGAGGTCCGACACCTTGGTTCCGGCCAGGGCCGAGACGTGAGCAGCGGCTCCCGGGCATTCGGGGAAGGGGAGCACTCGCGGCTCGGCGCTGATGTCGGCGAGGACACCCTCGTCTCCGCTCGCCCGGACGGCGTATTCGTGGAGTACCGACTCACCACCCCCGGGCTCTCCGACAGTGTCACGGAACATCGCCCACACGTTGAACGTGCCGTCGGCCTCCACGGTCAGATCGAGACAGCGGCGGCGGCGCATGTGGTCAGGAGCCAACGGGACCATCTCGTGCCAGGCCCACGAATCGTCGAGCGCTCCGCCGCCGGGCGCCACGACCAGCGTTCCTCGCAACTCGGGGGCCGGCGGGCAGTCCTGCATGGGCACGCCGTGACCCCCACCGATGCTGGCTGCGGCCACCCCACCGGCGCGCCAGCCCGAGCACAGGTTCACCATGTGATCGAGGACGTTCGGGGGCGTCAACGACGACGGGGCGAAGCCCTGCCGCCTGGCCATCCGCATGAAGCCGTACCCGGAGATCAGCGCCCCCGCCGGCATGTCGTCGAGGACCTGCCGGACCAGTGACACGCCCTCCCCCGGTGGCACCACCTCGTCGAG
>DATGGF010000301.1:0-2127 GCA_035308625.1 Acidimicrobiales bacterium
GGCCCAAGACGTCGTCGGACTTGATGGTCAGCAGCTCCTGGAGCGCGTATGCCGCACCGAATGCCTCGAGTGCCCACACTTCCATCTCACCGAAGCGCTGCCCACCGAACTGTGCCTTCCCACCCAGCGGCTGCTGGGTGATCATCGAATAGGGACCCGTCGAGCGGGCGTGGATCTTGTCGTCCACCAGGTGGGCCAGCTTCAGGATGTAGACGAATCCCACCGAGATGGGGTTGTCGTACTTCTCGCCGGTGCGGCCGTTGTAGAGCTCGGCCTTGCCGTCGGTGCCGATGAGCCGGCTGCCGTCGGCCGCGTCGGGGCCGAGACGCTCGAAGAGCTGCCGGATGGTCGGATGACGGCCGGCGTCCTCTTCCTCGTCCCAGTGCGCGCCGTCGAAGGACGGCGTGGCCACCCACACGGCGGGGTCGGTCCGGGGCCGGGTCTTGGCCTCGGTGCCGCGCACCGTCGGGTTGTGGGCCTCGACACCGTCCCAGCCCCAGCGCGCCGCGTAGCCCAGGTGCGACTCGAGCACCTGGCCCACGTTCATCCGGCTGGGAACGCCCAGGGGGTTCAGGATGATGTCGACGGGGGTCCCGTCGGACAGGAAGGGCATGTCCTCCACCGGGAGGATCTTGGAGATGACGCCCTTGTTCCCGTGGCGGCCGGCCAGCTTGTCGCCCTCGGAGATCTTGCGCTTCTGGGCCACGTACACCCGGACCAGTTGGTTGACGCCAGGCGGCAGTTCGTGGCTGTCCTCGCGGGAGAAGACGCGGACGTCGATGACCTTGCCCTGCTCCCCGTGGGGCACCTTGAGCGAGGTGTCGCGCACCTCGCGCGCCTTCTCGCCGAAGATGGCCCGCAGGAGGCGCTCCTCGGGGGTCTGCTCGGTCTCACCCTTGGGGGTCACCTTGCCGACGAGGACGTCACCGGGCCCGACCTCGGCGCCGATGCGAATGATGCCCCGCTCGTCCAGGTCGGCCAGGATCTCCTCGGACAGGTTGGGGATGTCCCGGGTGATCTCCTCGGCGCCCAGCTTGGTGTCGCGGGCGTCGACCTCGTGCTCCTCGATGTGGATCGAGGTGAGCACGTCGTCGCGCACCAGGCGCTCCGAGAGGATGATGGCGTCCTCGAAGTTGTAGCCCTCCCACGGCATGAAAGCCACGAGCAGGTTCTTGCCCAGGGCCAGCTCGCCGTTCTGGGTGGCGGCGCCGTCGGCCAGCACGTCGCCGAGCGACACCTTCTGGCCGTCGTCCACCACGACCTTCTGGTTGATCGACGTGTTCTGGTTCGAGCGGCGGAACTTGGCTAGCGCATAGCGCTTGCGGCCGAGCTCGTGGCCGAGCCGGTCCTTGGCGCCGGGGCGGTACTCCACGACGATGTGCTCGCCCGACACCTCGGCCACCGTGCCGTCGCCCTCGGCCACCAGCACGTCGCCGGCGTCCTGGGCGGCGCGGGCCTCGACGCCGGTGCCGATGTACGGCGCTTCCGGGACGATGAGCGGAACGGCTTGCTTCTGCATGTTGGCGCCCATCAGGGCCCGGTTGGCGTCGTCGTGCTCCACGAAGGGGATGAGCGCGGTGGACACCGACACGATCTGCTTGGGCGAGACGTCCATGAGGTCGACCTCGGCCGGCGGCACGAAGTCGATCTCGCTGGTGGTGCCGTAGGAGGTGGAGGTCGCCCCCACCCGGACACCGGCACCCTGGGGGCCACGCCGGACCAGGACGCGCTCGTCGACGAAGCCGCCCCGGTCGTCGAGCTTGGCGTTGGCCTGGGCGATGACGTGCTCCTCCTCCTCGTCGGCGGCGAGGTAGACGATCTCGTCGGTCACCCGGCCGTCGGTCACCCGGCGGTAGGGCGTCTCGATGAAGCCGTACTCGTTCACCCGGCCGTAGGTGGCCAGTGCGCCGATGAGGCCGATGTTCGGGCCCTCGGGCGTTTCGATGGGGCACATCCGCCCGTAGTGGGAGCTGTGCACGTCACGGACCTCGAAGCCCGCCCGCTCACGGGAGAGGCCTCCGGGCCCGAGGGCGGAGAGGCGACGCTTGTGCGCCAGGCCCGACAGGGGGTTGTTCTGGTCCATGAACTGGCTCAGCTGGCTGGTGCCGAAGAACTCCTTGATGGCGG
>DATGGF010000302.1:0-3036 GCA_035308625.1 Acidimicrobiales bacterium
GATGGCATCTGGTACTCGTCCCGCCACGATCCGGCCGGGGAGAGTCGGTCCGTGGCCATCTTTGGCCATGCGCCCGTCGACGAGCTACGCCTCGTATGGAGCACGCCTGTGCCGATTGTCCCGCGCCTGCTCGACGAGGTGGCCGCTCGCTTCGGTATCGAAGTTCTCCCTACCGTCTGAGGTCGGAGGAGGCAGGTCCGGGTCAACTCCTGCGACGACCAAGCCCACGGGCTGACGGAGCGGCGGAGGGTGCGGCGAGAAAGGCGAACCCCGTGTCACCATGCCGGCGATCAGTGTCCTTGCGTCGTCGCGCTTGCACCGACGTTCGGGGGCGCGTGGTATGGGCGCAGGCGTCGCGCCCTGTGGCGGTTGGAGCGGCTCCTGCGAGAAGAGATGGGACCTCCGGTCCCCGCCTCGACTACCCGAGGTACTTCAGGGCGCCGAGCGCGCACCGAGTACGCAGAACTCATTTCCTTCGGGATCGGCCAAGACAGTCCAAGGCTGCTTACCCTGGCCAACGTCCGCCAGGCGAGCACCCAGCGCCAACAAACGATCGACCTCAACATCTCTGTCGTCAGGACGAAAGTCAAGATGGAGGCGGTTCTTGACCGTTTTCTCTTCTGGTACCGACACGAACAGAAGGCCCGGGAGTCGGTCCCGGGCGGGTCGGATCTCGAACTCCTCCGGCGCGTCGTTCACGACGACCCACTGGAGCGCTCGCTGCCACCAGCGTCCCAGCGAAACGGGATCCTTGGCGTCGACGCTCGTCTGTTCCCATTCGAGGCTCATGAGGAGCAGTCTACGGATACCTTTACCGGTGCCCCGAAAGAGGACAGGCCCGCGACGTGCCGACGTGGGTAACGGCACACCACCGGCAGCGGTAGAGGCGAGGTCGACGCCGCGCCACCGCGATGGTAGGAGGCAGTTGGGTTCCCGCGGGATGCGGCAAACTTGCGCGATGTCACCTCGTTCGCCATCACGGTCGGGACGGCGTTGACCGTGTCGGTCGCATCATCTCAAGATGCCTGAGCACCCGAGGCCAACGGCCGATCAGGTGTCTTCTGGCATATCGATCCGGCTCGTACTCGGCTCGCTCGCCGGACCGCTGTTCGTCGGTTCTTTCACCGCCATCGGAGCGCGACGAGCCGGGTACGACTGGCGGCGTCACGCGGTCAGCTCGCTCGCGACCGGTCGCCCTGGCTGGTTTCAGCGCGCCAACTTCGTGCTCACCGGTCTTCTCTATCTCCTCGCCGCATCGGGTCTCGCGTGCTGCCCTCGGCGAGTGGTCGGTTCGCGTGCGGTACCGATTCTGATCGGGGCCGCCGGCGCTGGTCTGATCGGCTCCGGCGTGTTCGTCACCGACCCCGTCGCCGGCTTCCCGCCCGCCTCGTCGGCCGAAAGCGGGGCGGGCATTGCCGCACCGAAGAAAAGCTCGCAGAGTCGCTCCGGCGCTCTTCACAACCTCTGCGCAATCCCGGTCTTCGTCGGCATACCCGTGGCCGGCGTGTTGTCCGCCGTCTCGGCTGCAGGACACAAGGAGTACCGCTGGGCTGGCTTTTCGGCCGGATCGAGCCTTGCCATGGTGGGCAGCTTGGTCCTGTTCGGCGCAGCCTTCGGCGGCACCCCACGCCTCGCCCCAAACGGCGGACTTTTCCAGCGGGTCTCGATCGCAGCGGTGTTCGGATGGCTGAGCGCCCTGTCGCTTCGTGGACTGGCTTCGCCGCCAGGCTCTTGTTCGCCTCGCTCTCGCGCATAGGGCAGTCGGGACGCCGACCCGGCGTCTGGGTCAGGGTAACTGGCCAGCCGTAGAGGGATTAGGGGACGGGGACCGTTTTGCCGGAGGAGGAGACGGAAGCCACCTTCAGAAGTAAAGCGCCGCCCGGCTGATCCTCCCGTCGCTCACCTGGTAGACGGCAATAGCCTGAATCGAGCTCGGGCTTCCTGGCATGTTGAAGCCTTCGACCTCCTCGTGGTCCGCCACAAAGCTTCCGACGACGGTGCGATTGGCGATCCGGCCGGCGAGTTGTGGGCTGTTCTTGAAGAGCCCGCCATGCATCTCGCGGATGGAATCATGGCCTTCTGCCAAGACGACACCGGAAGCATTGGTGATCACAGCATCCGGCGCGTAGCAGGCAACGAACGCTCGAGACTCCGCGCGAAGTAGGCATCGATCTGGGCATCGACGACATCGGTTGCTTCGGACACCTCCACCTCCATTTGGACTGGCCACACTTGCCGCTCGCATCCAAGTTAGCGACACTTCACGATTGTCCCGCGCCCGGCGGTAGAGGTCACTTGCCTGCGGTGGACCACTGAGCGGTAGGGGACGCGGCATCCGGGACGGGACGGTTGCTGGCAACCTCAGGTCGTGGTCGTTTCCGACGACCGAGGAGTGGCATCGGCCACACCATCGGACGAGCGCCGCCCCCGATGTCTCGGCATTCTCCTGATCGTCCGGCCGAAACCCCCGATATGCAGTTTGCTCTACCGATATGCACTGCCCTGGGTCTCGACGGCGAAGTACTACTGAAAGCCCACCGATCCCTGGAGACGGTTACTCGACATTCGGCACACGTGACCGACGCGATCAAGTGAGGCGAGGGCGTTCGGATTGGTGATCAGGCAGAGTCACACGTTCAGGCTCGACGGCCGGACTCAGCCATGCGATCTCCAGGTCGATCATGTCGAGCGAACAAAGCATCCTCCGCCCCGGACCTGGCGCCACTCCGCGAGGGTTCTTGTGGTGTCTCTTGGCTCCCCTCCCCAGGTCGAAGCCGCCAGTATTGGTGGCCCGCGGGCGGTCGACCAGGGAATCGCAGACCGACATCCCAGTTGCGGCCCTCCGAACTGCCCCTTAACGACTAGGCAACAGTCCCAGGGTTCGCCTACCCTCTGACTGGCGCGCACCGTGCCAGTACCAACCAGGAGGGGAACGATGCGGAGAAAGTACCTGAGGGTCGGCGCGGCTCTCGCGGTGTTGAGCGGTATGACGCTCGGGGGGCTCACCCTGTCGGGGGTGACGTTTGCCAGTACAAC
>DATGGF010000303.1:0-4399 GCA_035308625.1 Acidimicrobiales bacterium
GGTCACGGCATTGCCGGGAAGCGGGCCTGCGGCGCCGGCGTGCTCGGTGTGCCTCCCGCGCCGGCACTCCGGCTGCCCGATCCCCGGGTGTGCGCGCCTCGTGCATGGGCGCCGCGGCGCGCCGGGCTCCGGCCCCGCCAGACGGTGCGCCCCCACCACAGCAGGAGCACCGCGATCGCCGCCAGCGACAGGCCGATCGCCACCAGCGACGTCGACATCGACCGCACTGTGAGATTGCTCGATGCGAGCACGAGGTTGCCCGACGGGCTTACCAGAGTGACGCTCAGACGGAAATCACCCGTGGCCCGGGCCCGCATGGCCACGTACACCGCGTTGGTCGAGTGGCTGATGGTGGCCGTGCAGCCGAAGAGCGAACGTCCAGCCGAAACCTGCACCGTCGGGTCGCGGCACACGGTCCCCGGGTCTTGCTGAGCGACGGGGGGGAACACGACCTTGTCGCCGGCGATCTGCAGTCGCCCGGACACGACCCAGCCCGACTGCTTGAGCAGCGTCACCGGGATCTTGGCCGCGGTGGAGGTGAGGCGGATGGTGTCGGTCCGGATCGAGAGTTGAGAGAGCTGGCCGGTGAGTGCCGCACCGGCCGCCGAGATCCACTGCCGCTGCTGAGCCGAATGCAGCCGGACGTCTTCGCTGTGCAGCAGGAGATCGTCGAGCGTGCGCGCCTCGACCGCACCGCTCTGACCCACCGCGCTCGAGAAACCGGACAATCTCGATCGCAGGTCGCGGATCTGCCGGGTGGGCAGCTGCGTGGCCGCAGCCGACGACAGCCGCCGTGCCGGCCCCGTGGACGGCCGCACGTCGTCGAACAACTGGGCCAGCGTCACCGGTGACACCACGGGGTCACCTGGCAGGGCGGCCAATACGGTGTGCACGAAGGCGGGGTCGGGTGACCAACCGGCCGGGGGAACCGCCACCACGCCCCGGGCGGTGTCGAGATTGGGTTGCTCGTAGTAGACGAGGGCCAGGTCGGCCAGCAATTGGTATGCCGCCAGCGCGGCTCCCGACCCGCTCCCGGCGGCGAGATGAGCCGACAAGGCCGCGTCCGACTCGACAGCTACCGGCGGTTGGTGCCCCGAGCCCAGGGCGAAAGGCCGGCTCGGGGTGAGCGGCGAACCCGAGGTCTGGGACAAAGCGGCGACCGGCACCACGAATCGTCGGTACCCCTGCGCCCCCAGGGCGGAGAGGGCCGCCTGGTCCACCGGCCCGGTCGCCACCCAGGTGCCGCCCGTCGGGTGCAGGGGGGCCAACACCTGTGCCCCTCGGCGCACCTGGTCACCCAGCTCGGTGCTCAACCCGGCCGCCACCAGCGCGGAAGGGTCGACGGGGACGAACGATCCGGCCAAGGTCTCGCGTCCCGCGCCGCCGGCCAGCACGTTCAGGTCCCCCAACACCGAACGGGCCCGGCCGCGGCCGGTGGCGGCCAACGCGGCCACGGTCGCCGGCTCTGGCACCACCGTGATCGGCGTGTCGTGCGCGGCCAGCGCAGCGCTGAGCGAGTCGAGCCGGTCGACCACGTTGCCCCCGAGCGACTGGACCGTCCCGGCGGAGTCGAAGGCGCTCGACGGTGCGGCCAGCGGGACGACCATGGCGAACCGCAGCTTCTGGGTGGCCGCCGGCGGGTTGTCGTAGACGAGGTAGGTGAAGAGCTGCGCCCGGGGCCCGCCCGCACTCGACGACAGTTGCAGCCGGATCGGGTACACGCCGCCACAGCTGTTGGCGGCGCAGTGGAGGTCGGCGGTGAGTTGACCCGGCCCGCCGACGGTCGTCGTCGCCTCGCCTGGGGCGGTCGCTCCCCCGGACTGGGTGTCACCGCTCTGCACGGCGACCGTGACGTCGACGCCGCCCTGCGGGTCCGCCGGCAACGTGCCGGCCGCCATGGCCGTGCTGGCCAGCGCGGCGCCCACCGGCGTGCCGTTCACCGTCTCGGCGAAGGCGGAACGGCTCGTCAGCGGTTGGTAGAGCGTCACCGTCAGGGTCAGCCCGGCGCGGGACTGGGTCCCGAGGTCGAGACGGAGCGGCATGGTCTGGCCAGGTCCGACCCATGGCGCCTGGGAAACGAGCCGGAGCGTCGGGGGCCCCGTGGCGGTGGCAGCCGCCGCGGGCGGCGGTATGGGGGCGAGGATGCCCGCGGCACCGACCGCGGTCCCCAGCACGACCCCGAGGGCGCTCGCCACGGCGGGGAAGGCCCGGCCCATGGCGCTGCACGCTACCGCCGGGGGCAACCGCCTCCCGGGTGCCGGCCCGGCCGACGAGGTGGTCCTGCCGCCACCGCTACCCTCGGGCGGCGGTGATTCCCGCACGCGTGCAAGTGCTCGTCGACGCGACCGCCGAACTGGCGGGCCGCTTCGCCCAAGCCGGCCACCGTCTCTACCTGGTGGGCGGGTCGGTGCGCGACGCCATCGTGGCGGCTCCCACGGCCAGTTCGCCCCATCCGGTCGGCTCGCGTGACTTCGATCTCACCACGGACGCCCATCCCGACGAGACCGAAGAGATCCTGCGCGGGTGGGCTGACGCGGTGTGGGTGCAGGGCAAGCGGTTCGGGACGATCGGAGCGGCCAAGGACGGGCGGCACTACGAGATCACCACCCACCGGGCCGAGGCGTACGACCCGTCCTCGCGCAAGCCGGACGTGGCGTTCGGCCACTCGATCGAGGTGGACCTGTCGCGTCGCGACTTCACCGTCAATGCCATGGCGCTGGCGGTGCCCGAACCCGAGCTGATCGACCCTTTCGGCGGCCTCGAGGACCTGGCTGGCGGCCACCTGCGCACCCCGATCGACCCCCACGCCTCGTTCGCCGACGACCCCCTGCGCATGCTGCGGGCGGCGCGCTTCGTGGCCGGGCTGGGGCTCAAGCCCGACCCGGCGCTGGTCGAGGCGGTGCGGGCCATGCACGACCGGCTGGCCATCGTGTCGCCCGAGCGCATCCGTGACGAGCTCGACAAGTTGTTGGTGGTGCCGACGCCGTCGACCGGGTTGTGGTTCCTCGTCGACACCGGCCTGGCCGCCCACTTCCTCCCCGAGCTCCCGGCGCTGGCCCTGGAGCAGGACCCCATCCACCGCCACAAGGACGTCCTGGCCCACACGCTCGCCGTGGTGGACAAGACGGGACCGGACAAGCTCCTGCGCCTGGCCGCGCTCCTCCACGACATCGGCAAACCCCGCACCCGGGCCTTCGTCGACGGCGGGGTCACCTTCCATCACCACGAAGTGGTGGGTGCCCGCATGACCCGGGAACGGCTCACCGCGCTGCGTTACCCGGGTGACGAGATCGACACGGTTACCCGCTTGGTCGAACTGCACCTGAGGTTCCACACCTACCGCCTGGGGTGGACCGACAAGGCAGTGCGCCGCTACGTGCGAGATGCCGGGGACCTGCTCGACCGCCTCAACGAGCTGACACGCTGCGACTGCACCACCCGCAATGCGGCCCGGGCCCGGGCCCTCGGCCAACGTATGGACGAGCTCGAGGGCCGTATCGCCGAGTTGCGGACGCAGGAGGAGCTGGACGCCATCCGGCCCGAGCTCGACGGCCGGCAGGTGATGGAGCACCTGGGCGTTCCGCCGGGACCGGTGGTGGGCCAGGCGCTCGAGTTCCTCCTCGAGCTGCGCCTCGAAGAGGGTCCGCTGGGGGAGGAGGAGGCGCGACGCCACCTGGACTCGTGGTGGGCCGATCGGGGAGGCAGGTAGGCCCGGGGGCCTGAGCCCCCGCGGCAGCCGGGGAGACTCGGTCAGTCCTCCGGCCAGATGGCGCTCGGCTTGCCGTCGGCGAATTCCTCGACCAGGCGGTGGGCCTCGTCGTCGTGGAACTGCACCGGCGGGGACTTCATGAAGTAGGCCGATGGGCCGAGCAGTGGCCCGCCCTCGCCCCGGTCGAGGGCGACCTTGGCGCAGCGCACTGCGTCGATGATGACGCCGGCCGAATTGGGGGAGTCCCACACCTCGAGCTTGAGCTCCAGGTTGAGCGGGACGTCGCCGAAGTTGCGGCCCTCGAGCCGGATGTAGGCCCACTTGCGGTCGGCGAGCCAGGGCACGTGGTCGGAGGGGCCGATGTGGACGTCGTCGGCGTCGAGGACGTAGTTCTCCACCTGGCTGGTGACGGCCCGGGTCTTCGACAGCTTCTTCGACTGGAGGCGCTCGCGCTCGAGCATGTTCTTGAAGTCCATGTTCCCGCCCACGTTGAGCTGGTAGGTGCGGTCGAGCACCGTGCCGCGGTCCTCGAACAGGCGGGCGAGGACGCGGTGCAGGATGGTCGCCCCGACCTGGCTCTTGATGTCGTCACCGAGGATCGGCACGCCGGCGAGGGCGAAGCGCTCGGCCCACTCCGGGTCGCTGGCGATGAACACCGGGATGGCGTTGACGAAGGCGACCCCGGCGTCG
>DATGGF010000304.1:0-5776 GCA_035308625.1 Acidimicrobiales bacterium
CGGCGGCGTCGCTGTAGATGTGATGGCGCCGGTGAGTGGCTACCCAGCTCGTCACCGATCCCTCGACAGCCATCGAACCCAGGGCCGCAAGGGCGATCTTGAGCAGCCGGGCCGACTTGAAGCTTCGGTGAGTGAAAAGCCGATGAAAGCCGACGGTGACTCCGAAGCCCGTGATCACGTAGAAGACCAGGGCCATGACGATGTCCGAGAGGTTGACCGCGTGGCCCCACAGGAGGGGGACGATGGATCCGAGAACCAGGGCTGGCCCCACGAGGATAACCAGGGTCAAGAGCTTCTGAAGCCGATTCACCTCGGCGGGGCCGGCTCCTGTGGGCTCGAAAGGATCTTTCGCCACAAGAGGCTCCGCGCTGGGGGCTTCTGTGTGCATGGATCTCCAGTCCTCGTGGTAGAGGGATCGGAGGGCTGGACGACCACCTGCTCAACCAAGAAGTTCGACCAGCACTCAAGCTCCGACATCACTCAGAGTACCCGACCCAGCTCCGAATGGTAGCGCGGGGAGTACCGGACAAAGGAAGCGTAGGCTCGGTGAAGCGCATCGCTGACCTACGCAAGCGTTGCGTTGTTGGGCAACGCAATGACCATTGGGAAAGTCAAGTGATTCAGTGCCGTCAAAGGCTTCAGGTGCATCACACCTGACGATGGATCTCCTGATGTGCTCGCACATTTCTCGTGGATCGAAGGCTCCGGATACTGCGATCTGATCGAAGGGCAGAAGGTCGAATTCGAATCCGAGCCGTGTCCCAAAGGACTGCAAGCCAAGCGCGTTCGAGCCAGCTGAACTGCTGTCGGCGTGGTCGGACATTCCGCGATATGCAACGGTTTCCGGCCAGGTGACGGGGAGGCAGAGGGTCGCGGCACCGAAGTAGGTTGATCGCGTGTGCTTCTCTCCCGAGGGCGATCTCGTCGGCGGAGTTGTCGTATCGGCGATCGGTGTCGACGCCTGCCGCCACCTGCGTGGGCGTAACAGCCACTTGCTCCTCGCGGCGACACCGCTTCTGCTGGGCGTTCACCAGATCGACGAATCCTTGGTCTGGTGGGGCCTCGAAGGGGACTTGTCTCACACGGTGAGCCGGGTCGCAATGTGGATCTACCTGGTTATCGCCCTGGTGGTCGTGCCGGTGCTGATTCCAGCGGCGATCTGGCGACTCGCTCCGACCCCGGGGCGGCGTCGAGCGATCGTGCCCTTCTTGGCCCTGGGCGTCGGCGTCGCCGGGGTGCTCCTCGAGGCACTGCTGCGAGGCCCCGTCACGGCGCGACTCGGTACGTACCACCTTGCATACAGCGTCGGCCTGCAACATGGAATCCTGATTGTCGGCCTCTACATAGTGGCCACATGTGGATCGCTGCTCTTCTCGGGCTTCAGGCACATCGTGGTGTTCGGACTCGCCAATCTCGTAGTAGTGGTGATCTTGGCCCGACTCACTGCAGATGGCTTCGCCTCGTTGTGGTGCTTCTACGCAGCGATCACCAGTGGGGCGATTTCGCTACACCTGCGCCTGGCCAAGCCACACCGCGAGCATCCGTACGCACTCACCTGAGCCTGGCCCCCGATGCTCGACTAGCGCACGAAGACCTCGGTCACGCCTTCTTTGGGCCCGCCCGGGGACGGAGTTCCTTGTACGGTTCACCGCATAGCGAGTTGTGCCCACTCTCGCCGTATATGCGGCATCTCTCGTCATCACACCATCCGAGGATCAGTTCATGCCGCGCGATGTCTTCGGCGTGCTGACTGCAGAGGGCAAGGTCGGGTAGCACGGCGATGACCGAGAACGATGAGTCACCCGGATCCGCTCCCCGGGCCAGGGTACGGCGTGGCGGCTCCAAGGTGACCAGCCCTTCACGACCACAAAAGACGCACTCTGACGACGACGCTTCTTCGGTCATGGCCGGGCCGATTGCGACC
Source organism: Acidimicrobiales bacterium (assembly GCA_035308625.1). GTDB lineage: Bacteria > Actinomycetota > Acidimicrobiia > Acidimicrobiales > UBA8190 > DATGGF01. The sequence goes on from DATGGF010000304.1 coordinate 1,925, forward strand.
GCTGTTCTCTCGAAACTAAAATCCGCGCCGCCGCGATCATCGTCGTCCGAGTCGTGCGATGTGTTCGAGTTGTGTGCGGATGCCCTCTCGTCGTTCCTCGAAGAGTTGCGGTGAGAGCTCACCCGCCTCCAAGGATCGATGGAGCGTCGCAAGGTCTTCCAGCAGTTCGGCTTCGGTGGCGTCGACTACCACCGATCTCGTCTCTGGAGTGGCTCGACGAGCGGCTCGGCGTTCTTGTTTCGCCTGTGCCTTCTCGCGCTTGAGCTGCTGCACGTTTCGCTTGCCGGCGGTCGTCCGCGGACGGGTCAACGGAAGATCCCGGTGCCTCTGAGGAAGTCGCGTGAGCAATCGAGCGGCGAACTGATCCAGCACAGACCCGAGCTGTCGAGCATCTTCACACGCTCGATGACGCCCCCACTATCCCCTCTGTCGGAAGGAAATGAGATGCCGTGGCTCCGTTCAACTGAAGGCGGCCTACTCGGCTCAACTCGAACAGGCCACACCGGACTGGGTTGCCCGCTTGCAAACTAAAGGTTACCACGCATCGAAATCGACGGCGCCGACATCGAGTGATCGGGTGGGTAGCGGCCAAATCAGATACCGCGTGGCGTCCTGATTGGATCCGCGTTGAGCGAGAGACGCCGTGATCCCAGATCCCTTCGGCTCTTCAGTGCCGTGCTCTCGTTTGAGACAACTCGCACGATTCGCGTCCTTCTGACAAGGACGACTTCGAGGAGCCCGAGGTGCACTTGGGCTGAGCCAACCCTTCGCCTTTACGATCTTCTCCGCGACCTGAGTCCATTATCTGTTCAATTGCGCCTGATTCCAGTGTGGGTGTCATGATGCCGGTCCCTTCCGCGAGCAATGTCGGGAGCACGTTTCCACCTCGGCTCCAGGCTGTTGCAACGGCCACTGGAGGACCGCCCTGCCACATGGGGGTCTTTGCTCCCCGGGTTCCTCCCCAGGTCAGGAGTTCCGATCTGCGCAGATCGCTAGGTCACAGTCCAGCGTCTGCGCGGCCCCGATCGACCTCATCCGGCACCCATCGGGCGGCGAGGAGCAACGGTGTAGTATGGGTTGTTCAGCCTTGGAAGTGACGCCTTGTTTGGGCAGGACGGTCGCTTGATTGTCGCCCCGTGCGGGCTCGACGCCTTCTTCTGAGCACTATCGAAGGAGTTCCGATGCCTGACTTGCGTGTCGCTCAGCCTGCCGCCGCCCCGATCGCGATTCTTGACCGGGCAGCGGCAGACGAAAACGAGCCCGATGTCCTAAGAAAGAAGTGTGGACGCTGTCGACTGAGCTTCGTTCGACATCCGTCAAGCGATTTGGACCGGTCCACCAAGTGGTGGCTCTGTCCGCCGTGTCGTGCTCGCCTGCTCGGCGATGCGTCCAAGACGAACTCCCGATGGAAGTAGCTCCGCACGCCATGGCGGCCGATTCGCCGATCGACGTCTACGAGAGTGGGGTTTATGCGGGCCTTGCCCATGAAGTCCGCTGCTCCTGCGGAGCGGTGTTCGAGGTCGGTCCCAACCTCGGCCTGACGGCGGACGACGCCCAGGTGAGGGCACGCCACGACTGGGCGAACCACGCTCAGGCAAACTGACCCGACTCTGGTAGAGGAAGATCCACTCATGAGGGATACAGTTCAATCTGCGTTGCGCAAGCTGACCCGGGTGACTCGCCCACTTGCGCTGAGGTCGGCGGGAAAGACAGGGTCCAACATCTCAGTCGTTCGTCACATAGGGCGACGGTCCGGGAAAGCTTACGAAACCCCGATCGTCGCGGTTGGCCACAAGGAAGACATCTGGATCGCCCTCCCTTATGGCGATCGCACAGACTGGCTCAAGAACGTCCTTGCGAGTGGCAGTGCTGATGTTGTGATCCAGGGCGAGAACTTCCCTGTGGACCACCCCGAGATAGTTGCCATGGAGGAGGCGACAGGCCACTTCCGCCCGAAGGAGCAGCGTCTGCACCAGAGGTTCGGGGTCGAGTCTGCGCTACGGCTACACCGGGCCTGATTGGGGGATGTCCCCCAGGCGTGGTGCAAATCGGTGAGGGTCCACCCACCTCTGAGGTGGGCCACCGGGGTGAACCTCGGCACGTTCCTAGCCCGGACACGAGCAGAGCCCCCCGGTGACCCTTACCGAGTTTGACCTGTCCGAACTGCTCGACGCGCTCAAAGCCGGGGAGTGCACCGAACGCAGGACCTCGCTGGAGCGGGTCCTCCAACAGCTGATCAAGGCCGAGGCCACAGCCAAGATGGGCTAGATGTCGTAGTACAGCATGAACTCCCACGGGTGCGGCCGCAGCCGTACCGCGTCGATCTCGTTCAGCCGCTTGTACTCGATCCAGGTCTCCAACAGGTCGTCGGTGAACACACCGCCGGCCTTCAGGAAGTCATGGTCGTTCTCCAGCGCGTTGAGAGCGGCGTCGAGCGAGCCGGGGACCTGCGGAACCTTGGCGAGCTCTTCGGGGGGAAGGTCGTAGAGGTCCTTGTCCACCGGGTCCGGCGGCTCGATCCGGTTCTGTACCCCGTCGAGGCCGGCCATGAGCATGGCCGAGAAGGCCAGGTACGGGTTGCACGACGGGTCGGGGCACCGGAACTCCACCCGCTTCGCCTTGGGGCTCTGCGAATAGAGCGGGATCCGGCAGGCAGCCGACCGGTTGCGCTGCGAGTACACCAGGTTGACCGGGGCCTCGTAGCCGGGCACCAGCCGCTTGTACGAGTTGGTGGTGGGAGCAGCGAAGGCCAGCACGGCCGGCGCGTGCTTGAGGAGGCCACCGATGTACCAGCGGCCGATGTCCGACAGGCCGCCGTAGCCGTCGCCGTAGAAGAGCGGCCCCCCGTCCTTCCACAGCGACTGGTGGCAGTGCATGCCCGACCCGTTGTCCTGAAACAGCGGCTTGGGCATGAACGTGGCCGTGTACCCGCCCGCCCGGGCCACGTTCTTCACCACGTACTTGTAGAGCATGAGCTTGTCCGCCATGACCAGCAGCGTGTCGAAACGCATGTCGATCTCGGCCTGGCCGGCGGTGGCCACCTCGTGGTGCTGGACCTCGATCTCGATGCCCAGGCGCTCCATGGTGAGGATCATCTCGGAACGCAAGTCCTGGAAGTGGTCGGTCGGCGGCACGGGGAAGTACCCCTCCTTGGGCCGGATCTTGTAGCCCAGGTTGGGGTCCTCGTCGCGCGAGCTGTTCCAGTGCCCCTCGATGGAGTCGACCTGGTAGAAGGCCGACCGCTGGTCCTGCGAGTAGCGCACGTCGTCGAAGATGAAGAACTCGGCCTCGGGCCCGAAGAAACAGGTGTCGGCGATCCCGGTGGTGCCGAGGTATGCCTCGGCCTTGCTAGCCACATAGCGCGGGTCACGGGAGTACGGCTCGAGTGTCACGGGGTCGCGCACGAAGCAGTTCAGGTTCAGCGTCCGGTGCTGGCGGAACGGGTCGAGCACCGCCGTGTTGGGGTCGGGCATGAGGAGCATGTCCGACTCCTGGATCTCCTGGAATCCACGGATGGAGGAACCGTCGAAGCCGAAGCCCTCTTCGAAGACGTCGGCCGTCAGCGCGTGGGCGGGGACGGAGAAGTGCTGTGTCAGGCCGGGGAGGTCGATGAATCGGACGTCCACGATCTCGATGTTCTCGTCCTGCACCAGGCGGAGCACCTCCGCCGGGGTCCGCTGCTGCACAGCCCCTCCCTTGTCTTTCGACCCAGCTTCCGACACCCGTGCTCCGCCCGCCGCTCCCACCGGAGGACCCGGTGGGCCGGCCCACGGTCGCACCATGGTGGTGGGTGGCCGCCCCGCTCACAAGTCCGCGCCGCGAGCGCTCGCGAATGGGCATCCGGCGGCAACC
>DATGGF010000305.1:0-4958 GCA_035308625.1 Acidimicrobiales bacterium
TCCCCGGAGTGACCGGCTCCCGCACCGTCGACGGAGGCGTGCAGCTCCACGTGAAGGGTGGGCAAGGGCTCGTCCCGCAAGTGGTCAATGCGGCCGAACGCGGCGGCTTCGACATCGCGGACCTGTCCATCGCCGAGCCCACCCTCGAGACCGTGTTCATCTCGCTCACCGGAGAGGAGCTGCGCGACTGATGGCTGACACGACGATCTCGATCCCGCACCCACCGGTCGGCACCCGGCCCACCCGATCGGTCATGGCGGCCAGCTACTCCGCCCTCGGCGCCCTGTTGTTGCGCGACGTCGTGGTCGTGCGCAAGCACGTGTGGGAGTTCGTCCTGCGCACCCTGATCCAGCCGTTCCTGCTCTGTTTCGTCTTCCTCTACGTCTTCCCCAAGATCGGCCAGGGCGTGGGCGGGAGCCGGGCGGGCGCGTCGTCGGCCTTCGCCACCATCTTGGTGCCGGGAGTGGTGGGCATCTCGATCATGTTCCAGGGCGTCCAGTCGATCGCCCTGGCCATGGCCCAGGAGTTCGGCTTCACCCGCGAGATCGAGGACCGGGTGCAGGCGCCGTGCCCGGTGTGGCTGGTGGCGGGGGCGAAGGTCCTCTCCGGTGCCGCCCAGGGAGCACTGTCGGCGGTCATCGTGCTCCCCATCGCCGCCGTAGTCCACGCATCGGGGGTGGAGGCGCACCTGTCGCTCCACTGGTTGTTGGTGCTCACCTTCGTACCCCTGGCCTGCGTGGCCATGGCCGGGCTCGGCTTGGTGCTGGGTACCAGCTTCGAGCCACGCAACATCGGGCTCATGTTCGGTTTCATCATCCTGCCCATCACGTTCCTGGGCGGGACGTACTACGGCTGGACGAGGCTGGCGCCGGTGAAGGTCGGTGGCTGGCACTGGCTCCAGACGGTGGTGCTGGCCAACCCTCTCGTCTACGTGAACGAAGGAATGCGGGCCGCTTTCACCAACGCGCCGCACATGCACCTCTATGTCGTCTACCCGGTCATGGCCGGGTTCGCCGCCGCCTTCCTGTCGCTCGGGCTGCGCAACTTCCGTCGCCGCGTGCTGTCCTGAGCGCGGGGTCTCTCGTCACGTGCCGCTAGGTGCCAATACGACCTGTGTCTGGGTGACCTGAGCCAGACGCCGGCCCTCGTCGTCGGTGAGGTCGGTCTGAAGCACGATCGTCGTCCGGCCGACGTGCAGGGGCCGGGTCACGGCCTGGGCCCGGCCTGAACGCAGCCCGCGGAAGAAGTTCGTCGACTCGATGGTCGAGGTCGGCGTCGGCTGAGAGGTCCGCCCGGCCGAGCGTCGCGGCGCAGTGCTCCGGTATGGTCCGGACGTGACCACCGTGGCCGAGCTCGTATTGGCCCGGGCCGGCGACGATCACGTGGGGCTGCGCTTCGAGGACGCCAGCTGGACCTGGCGCGAGGTGGTGCACGAAGCCGAGGAGCGGGCCCGGCGGCTCGAGCAGTGGCGCGGCGACGGCCCGTTTCACATCGGGGTCCTGCTGGAGAACGTGCCGGAATTTCTCTTCCTCTTGGCCGGCGCAGCTCTGTGCGGGGCCACCGTGGTCGGGATCAACCCGACGCGACGGGGTGAAGAGCTCGGTCGCGACATCCGGCACACCGATTGCGCGGTGGTCCTGACCGACGCGACGGGAGCCGAGTTGCTCGATGGCCTCGAGCTCGGCGCACCCGTCGTCCGCGTGGACGAAGACGAATCCTTGACGCGGTCGGCTGCGGCTCTTTCGGGCCCAGGGCCAGTCGACACGGTCCCGGTCGAAGACGACCTCTTCCTGTTGCTCTTCACCTCCGGGTCCACCGGCGCACCCAAGGCGGTCAAGGTGAGCCAGGGGCGGATCGCCGAGGCGGCCGTCGGTATGGCCCAGGGTTCGGGCTTCGGTCCCGGAGACGTCATGTACTGCGCCATGCCCATGTTCCACGGCAATGCGCTCATCACATGCGTGCTCCCGGCCGTGGCCTCCGGCGCCGTGCTCGTCCTGCGGCGCCGGTTCTCCGCCTCAGGGTTCCTCCCCGACGTCCGCCACTACGGGGTCACGTACTTCAACTACGTGGGCCGTGCTCTGGCGCACATCCTGGCTACCCCCGAGGCACCCGACGACGCCGACAACCCGTTGCGGTTCGGCTTCGGCACCGACGCCTCGCCCCGCGACAGCTCTGACTTCAAACGCCGGTTCAACTGTCCACTGGTGGAGGGGTACGGATCGAGCGAGGGGTCCATCTCGACGTCGCGGGGACCGGGCACCCCGCGCGGCTCGCTCGGGCTCCCCCCGCCTGGCATGGACATCGCCATCCTCGATCCCGCGTCCGGGGCCGAATGCGAGCGGGCCGTCTTCGACGGCGACGGCCGGCTGCAGAACGCGGCGCAGGCCATCGGCGAGATCGTGGGCCGCCGTGGTATCGCTCGCTTCGAGGGCTACTACGCCAACCCCGAAGCAGAAGCCGAGCGCATGCGCGACGGCTGGTTCTGGTCGGGCGACCTCGGCTACCGGGATGAGGCGGGCAACCTCTACTTCGCCGGACGCAGCGCCGACTGGTTGCGCGTCGACGGTGAGAACTTCGCCGCCGCCCCGGTCGAGCGCATCCTCGAGCGGTTCGGGCCCGTACGCGCTGCCGTCGTCTTCGCCGTGCCCGACCCACGCACGGGCGACCAGGTGATGGCGGTCCTCGAGCTGCCCGAGGACGCCACCTTCGACCCGTCGGCGTTCACGGCATTCCTGGGCGGCCAGTCCGACCTGGGCACCAAGTGGGCGCCGCGCTTCGTGCGCATCGTGGACGACATCCCGGTCACAGGCACGGGCAAGGTGGACAAGCGACCCCTGCGGGCGGAGAAATGGGACACAACCGACCCGGTGTGGTGGCGGCCACTGGACGAGCGCGACCCCGGCTTCCGCCGGCTCACCGCCGACGACGCCGACGCCCTACGCAAGCAGTTCGCCGCCCACGGGCGCTCGGCCTACCTGGAGGCATGATGGCTACCGACAACGACTTCGACCTCGACGGGCGCAGCTTCCTCGTGACCGGGGCCAACAGCGGGATCGGACGGGCCACCGCCATCGCCCTGGCCCGGCGCGGTGCCCGGGTCACCGTCGCCTGCCGCTCATCCGAGCGCGCCGCCGCGGTGCTCGAAGAAGCCGCCGCCCTTCCCGGCCCGGGGGCGGCGGTGTTCCTGCCACTCGACCTGGCCGAGCTGGCGTCGGTGCGGCGCTCGGCCGACGAGTTCCTCTCCCGCGACGAGCCCTTGCACGTGCTCATCAACAACGCCGGGGTGGCGGGCCAGCGTGGGCTCACCGCCGACGGGTTCGAGCTGGCCTTCGGCGTGAACCACCTGGGCCATTTCCTGTTGACCACGCTCCTGCTCGACCGGCTGCGCCAATCGGTCCCGGCCCGGGTGGTCACCGTGTCCAGCGTCGGGCATCGCAGCGCCCGAGGCGTCGACTTCGACGCAGTGCGCCGACCCAGCCGGAGCTTCAGCGGGCTCCCCGAGTACGGCGTGTCGAAGCTCTGCAACCTCCTGTTCACCCAGGAGCTGGCCCGCCGCGAGGCGGGCACGGGTCTGACCACCTATGCGCTCCACCCGGGCACCATCGCCTCCGACATCTGGCGCCGGGTCCCGTGGCCGCTCGAGCCCGTCCTCAAGCGGCTGATGCGTTCCACCGAGGAGGGGGCGCAGACCTCTCTCTATTGCGCCACCGCCCCTGAGCTGGCCGAAGTCTCGGGGCGCTACTACGACCACAGCCGGGAGAAGGCGCCCAGCACGGTGGCCACGCCCGAGCTCGGGGCCGAGCTGTGGGCCCGCAGCGAGGAGTTCGTCTCGGCTTGAGCCCACCGGGTCCCCCCTGGGTTCGGGTGCCAGACGCGCCGCCGGCCGCCATCAGCCCCGATCGGCCGCAAGGTCCCAGCCCCGGGCCCGTTCCTCCCGTGTCCCAAGGTGGGTGTCGGCACTCCGGCACCCGGCATCGGGCCCGGCCAACCCCCCGCGCCGGGCCCGGTGCCGGAGCCTTCTCCCGTCGGTCTGCGCCTCGTCGGCATCGTTTGGCGCCCGACGTGGCCCTCTCCCGCATCGCTACAGTCGGTCCCCGGTAGCGAGACGGAGGTCGGCCCGTGGGCATCATGGACAAAGTCAAGGCACAAGCGACGCAGATCGCCGATCGGGCCCAGCAAGCGGGCCAGGTGGGCCAGGCCAAGCTGGCCGAACTGCAAGCCAAGCGCAAGGCCGACGGCCTGCTCCTCGAGCTCGGCGGCATCGTCTACAGCGAGCGAGTCGGGCGCCCCGTCCCCGACGGTGACACGCGCGCGGCGGCGTTGGTCGCGCAGCTCCAGGCCCACGAGGCCGAGAACGGCCCGGTGAAGGTGGCCACCGCCGGATCGGAGAACGGCTCCGACGACGCCGTCGTCTGAGGCGCCGAACGCCTCGAGAGGACGAAGCGGTGGGGTGGGACTTCTCGACAGATCCTGAGTTCCAGCAGCAGCTCGATTGGATGGACGAGTTCGTCCGTACCGAGGTCGAGCCGCTCGACCTCGTGTGGGGCGACCGCGTCTTCCATCCCCTCGACGAGACGTTGCGCAAGGTCGTCGACCCGCTGAAGCAACAGGTGCGCGAGCGACGGCTGTGGGCCTGCCACCTGGGTCCCGAGCTCGGGGGCGAGGGCTACGGCCAGGTGAAGCTCTCGCTCATGAACGAGATCCTGGGGCGTTCGCGCTGGGCCCCGGTGATCTTCGGGTGCCAGGCGCCAGATACCGGCAACGCGGAGATCATCGCCCACTACGGGACCGATGCCCAGAAACAGCGGTATCTGCGCCCCCTGCTCGACGGCGAGATCTTCTCCTCCTACTCGATGACCGAGCCCAATGGCGGTTCGGACCCCACCCGATTCACCACCCGCGCCCGGCGTGACGGCGACGAATGGGTCATCGACGGCTGGAAGTTCTTCTCGTCCAAC
>DATGGF010000306.1:0-8295 GCA_035308625.1 Acidimicrobiales bacterium
CCGGTTCGAACTTCGCGCGGCCGTCGGCTCGGGCTGCGCGTCCTCTGGGTCCAATCACCCGACCAATATTCACCGACGTTCGGGTGAGACGTCATCACCGCATCATGGTGATTTCGGTCCGAGTCCGCGACCCCTCCGGCCTACCCCATCGCCGCTTCAACGATGGCGATGTCCTGCTCCGTCGTTCCGCCGCTGACTCCGACGCCGGCGATCACCTGGTCCTCGCTCGTGAGAGGCACGCCGCCGCCCATCGCGGAGTATCTACCGCCGGAGACGGCGAGGAGGGGATAGAGCTCCCCGCCTGGTTGTACGAGGGGGACGAGGTCAGCGGTCCGCAAGCCGACGAGCGCGGACGTGTAGGCCTTTCGCTCGGAGAGCTCGAGGGAGAATGCGGGCGCTCCGGTCATGCGGTGGATGAGAACAACGTTTCCGTGGGTATCGATGACGGTAACCGCGACAGGTACGTTGTGCTTCAACGACTCGGCTTCGACACGGTCAGCGATTTTCTTCGCGGTGATGAGCAAGTCCATGGTCTTGTGCTTCCTTTCGGAGAGTGAGAAGGCCGTTCGGATTTCAGCGCTCACCCTTGAGGCCTAGTTGCCCCAAGTGGAATCCGAGTCGATTTTGCGTGTCTCCAGGCTCCTGGAGTCCTTGTTCCAGGAGGGTTTTGATTCTTCCCTGGGCCGCCGGCCGCTTGACGGAGGCCATGCAGGCATCCCAGCCGGCTCTCATTTCGACGTCGGGCGGCAGACTGGCTTCATTCACGAGGCGCTTGGTGTTGGCGATCGCCCACTTGTCGAACGAGGCGATCCGGGATGCGAGTGCGTCGACGAAGCTGTCCAGCTCGGCATCCGGCAACGCACGGTTTACATAGCCGTAGAGTTCGGCGTCGGCACCCCGGATGTCTTCTGAGCTCAGGAGCACTTCGAGAGCGCGTCCCCGTCCGATCACCCGCGGCAACCGCGCCATGGGCCCTCCACCAGCGACAAGGCCCACACCCACTTCCCACTGCGACAAGAGCGCTCTCTCCAGGCTCGCGAAGCTCATGTCGCAGGCGAGCGCCAGCTCACTGCCGTTTCCGGTCGCGCGACCCCGGATCAGCGCGATCGAAACGAACGGGGCGCGCGTCAGACGCACCAGGACGTCCGGCCATGCCTCGAGGCCGGTCGGACCTTGCGGGATGCTGGTCAGATCCTCGATGTTCGCCAGAAAATCGGAGTGATTCAGGAAGACACCGTCGACGGCACTTTCGAAGACCACCACCTTCACTAGGTCGTCGTTTTCGAGCGTCGTGACAATCTCCCGGATCTGCCAAACGAATTCCGGACCCATGAGGTTGAGTGGCGGGTTGTCGAGTATGACCCGAAAGTGCGAATCTGTAACTCGATCGAGCCTGACTTGCGTAGCCTTCGTTGCTGGGTGATCGTCAGTGGTACTCATGATGACCTCCAAAAGTTGATATTGAACGCAAAACCCCTGCCCCCAATGTCGAGCAACGACCGACTACGTGAATCCAATTCGCATCACGACGCAGCTGACGTCGCCCTAATCAGGGAACTGGAGGTCGCCCTCTGCTCAGCAAGGCGAAGACTGCACGTTTAGTTAAACCTTGCGTTCGCCGTAAGTCCACGACTTATATCCAAAGAGTCTTAGGCGTCGCCTATCACCAGTGGCCTGTACGATCGATCGCGTGGCGCATGGGCGTGGCCGTCGCGCAAGATGGCACTCAGCGTGGACAGTTCACGCATGTCACGCAGGACCGGCGAACCCGTCCGACGGCCGGATGTCGTGTCCATCCATAAGCAGCTACGAAGGCGTCGCACTGCGTTTCGCACAGCCCGAACCGCAGCGCCTGGAGGGTGGGAATCAGATCGATTTCCCGGTGGCCAGTGCTGACCGTGTCCCAATCGGCCAGCACGACGCGCTGGTCTTTGCGGAGCAGGTTTCCCCGCCAGGCGTCACCGTGGATCAACCCGGCAGGGGAGCTGAAAGCTGGGCGCGCAATAAGCGGCTTGGAGCTGCTCGCGCGTGTCCGCAGCCAGCCACGTTTGTCCTCATCGAAGTGCCCTGGCCTGGCTTAAGTAGAGGGAGGCCACCCGCAGACTGTGCTGTCCAGTCTCCAAGGCCGCACTATGATCGGATGACGTGATGCAGGATGTCGCAATCGGTGCGAATCTCTGGGTCTCGCCTTGCAAAAGTCGCAGGCGGAGGACTTCATCCGATGAGGAGCCGATCGGCCGTTTAACCGAGGAAAGCGAGAAGGGCCGCATTGACCTCTTCGGGGTAGGTCCACGCGATGTTGTGCGGACCTCCCTCCACCGGGACGAGGGTGCAGTCGGCGATGAGCGCCGGAAGCCGCGCCGCCGTCACCTCGAACGGGAGGATGCGATCCGCCGTGCCATGTAGGACGAGCACGGGAACATCGATCTTCGGTAGGTCGGCCCGGAAATCGGTCAACCATGTGTCAACGCACGCATACGTCGCGCAGGGCGACGAACCGACCGCAACGTTGAAGCTCGCCTGCAACGCCTGGTCGCTGATCCGGGTCCCACCGAGGACATCGACGTTGTAGAAATTCTTGAAGAAGCCCTCGAAGAAGGCATATCGGTCAGTGACTATGGCTGCTTCGATGTCAGCGAAGACTTCGCCGTCGACGCCCTCGGGATTGTCATCGGTCTTCAGCACGAAGGGTGGGATGGTGCCGAGCAGAGCGGCCTTCCGCACCCGCGCCGAGCCGTAGGTGGCCAGGTAGCGGATCACCTCCCCGCTGCCCATCGAGAAGCCGACGAGCACCGCGTCGCGCAGATCGAGGTGCTCCATCAGCACTTCGAGATCGCCAGCAAAGGTGTCGTAGTCATACCCGAAGGTCGGCTGGCTCGACTTGCCGAAGCCGCGGCGGTCGTAAGTTATCACTCGATATCCATTGGCGAGGAGCTCGCGCTCCTGGCGTTCCCACGAGTTGCCATTGAGTGGATACCCATGGATCAGAACGATCGGGCGACCACTACCGTGGTCCTCGTAGTGGATCTCGATGGGGGCGCTGTTCTCAGTGCCTACCGTGACAGAAGCCATTTGCCTCTCTCCATTTCTGCGATTCCCGCTGGACGCGGATCAATATGCGCATGGACCGCCCCCGTGGTCGCACCTGCGACCGCCATGGGTAGTTCCGAATTCGTTGACGCCAGCCGATCAATCCCGGCCTGGGAGCCTCGTTGTGACCTCCTGGACGAGCCACAGATTGCCGTGGGATCGTTGAAGGAGCAGAAAGACCCGCAGCTGGTGCGCTCGGGGTCGGGCCGGGTTGCCGCGCCTCGAGGGGACGGCGGGCCGTGCCACACAGCACGTCGTTGATGTGATCGGCCCTCCCGGTCGTACGCGTTCGTGACGGCAGCGGTGTACATCACAATCTCAACAATGGTGGAAAGCGGTCAGTCGAAGAGGGGAGCGATTGTGCGGGTGCGCTTGATTTCGTAAAAGCCGGGGGTGGAGACGAGGACCAGGGTGCTATCCCAGAGACGGGCTGCAGCCTCGCCCCTCGGAGCAGGGTTTACGACGGGGCCGAAGAAAGCGATCTTGGCAGTATCGGGGCCTGATCCGGGAATGGCGATGATGGGGCTACCCACGTCCGCGCCGACTAGGGTGATGCCTTTATGATGGGAGGCGCGCAGCGTCGCGTCGTAGCTATCGTCGTCGCCGACGTCGGCGAGGTCGGCGGCCAATCCAGCATCGCGCAGGGCGGCTTCGATAGTGGGTCTGGTCTTTGGCTGCCGTTGCGGGTGGTAGCGGTTGCCGAGCGCGGTGTAGAGGGGCCCCAGCACGTCCGGCCCGTGAGCTTGGGCGGCTGCCATCAGGATCCTGACCGGGGCCCATGCCTGACCCATGAGTTCGCGGTTGGCCTCTGACAGCTCGTCAAGGCGTGCTTCATTGAGGACGGCCAGGCTCATAACGTGCCAGGTGATGGCTAGCGGTCGGACCTTTTCGACTTCCAGGATCCAGCGGGAGGTCAGCCAGGTCCACGGGCATACGGGGTCGAACCAGAAGTCGACAGGCATGCGGTCACGGGAGTCCTTCATGCTGAGATTCCAAACGAGGTCGAGGTGCCCACTCACGCGAGCCGGAGGTAGGTCACTGTTCGGCAGGAGAGTCGGTGAAGGCCGGCAGGTCGGCTCGGGAGGTGCTGTAGCCGTCGCTCTCCTGCTTCTGCCGTTGTTTCCATCAGGCGCAGCGCGTCGGTGCCCAGCATGAGGTGCGCTGGTGAGTTGTCGGCGTCCAGCGCGGAAATGTCCCCGCGGCACCGCCTTTCCATATACGGCTGCGCTGCACGGCCTTTGTGATGACATCCCTCCCGAAGAAATTGACGTCAAGCAGGCGATGCAGGTCATTCATGCTCGACTCCTTGACGGTAATCTCCAGGCCACAGCTGGCGTTGCTGATCAACACGTTGATCGGCCCCATATCCCCCTCGACCCTTGCAACCTGAGTAGTGATCGGCGGTGTCGTCGGTGATATCCAGCAGCACGCCCGCGTCGACTTGGAGGATCGCTCCGGTGACGAACGAGGCGGTCTCAAGATAAGTCACCGCGTCGACGATTTCGCTCATGTCTCTGGCTTCTCCGGCTTTAGTGGTCCCGACGCATCACGACGCAGCTGACGTCGCTCTAATCAGGGAACTGGAGGTCGCCCTCTGCTCAGCAAGGCGAAGACTGCACGTTTAGTTAAACCTTGTGTTCGCCGTAAGTCCACGACTTATATCCAAAGAGTCTTAGGCGTCGCCTATCACCAGTGGCCTGTACGATCGATCGCGTGGAACTCCGACAGATGAGCTACTTCGTCGCGGTTGCCGAGGAACTGCATTTCGGCCGGGCCGCGGAGCGGCTTCACATTTCTGGACCGTCGCTGTCGCAGCAGATCAGCAGTCTCGAACGTGAGCTCGGGACTCAGCTTCTCGTCCGCGACCGCCGACACGTCGACCTGACGCCCGCCGGCAGCCAGTTCTTGACCGATGCCCGGGAGGTGCTGGCCGCCGCAACACGGGCGTTCGATCGAGCCCGAAAGGGTGGCGGGGAGCTCCCGCTGCGACTGGGCTATGTCAGTTGGCTCCCCCCCGAGGCAGCAGCAATCCCCGCCCCTCGGATCCGCATTGACGAATGGGTCCTGCCATCACATACGCAAGCGGGACGAGTAGCAAACGGGAGTCTCGACCTCGGCATCGCCTGGATCGAAGAGGCCGACATCGCGCGGCTCAACCTGTCTGCCCATCTTCTGCGGTACGAGAGTCTGCAAGCCGTCATGCCACGCGCCCATGGGGCAACTCGTCACGAGAGCGTGCCGGCCGCCGAGCTCACTGTGCTCATCGACGTCGACGAAGCATCGTGGAGCTCATGGAACCGCTACGCCTCTGCCTTCGCCGCGGCGAACCAGGCATCTGTGACCAAAATCAGCGACGGGGGTATCACCGGGCCAGCATTCTTCGACCACGTGGCCCGTTTGAGGCGGCCAGTGCTCGAGTCGCCAAAGCGCCACGCGGAGCCGATGCCACCGACCTTGACCCGCCGACCGGTCCGACCGCCTGTACCCCTCTGGGGTTGGGCGCTCCTTCATCGCGCCGATGACGCCCGGCCGGTAGTTACCCGCGCCACCCAAATCCTGACGGACCTCGCCTCAACCTGTGGCTGGCTCGCACCTCCCGCTGAACCACACTGGCCGCCAACCAGCGACGAGACGGTCGACCCCAACCCAACCGGGTCTGACCCAGACCGGCCGGATTAGGGATCCGGCAAGTCGCGATACGGAGCGTTCATTAAAAATGAGATTCACTGGATTATGAGTCGAGGTTGAGTGACCGACAGCCAGAAGGTCCCGATTGTCGTGGCCGACCCTTCGGATCGGCGGTTTCCCGTCTTCCCGCCGGACATCCTGGAAGAGCTGTCCGAGTTTGGCGAGCGACGCGAACTTGCAGCGGGAGACGTGCTTTACCGTGCCGGCCAATCGAATTCTGACTTCTTCGTGCTCATCGATGGGGAGGTCGAGGTTGTTCGAGATGATGAATCCCAAGAGCTCGTCGTTGTGTTCACGCCTGGTCAGTTCGTCGGTGAGCTTGGTCTGATTACCGGGCAACACGCTGTTCTGACGGCCCGGTCCACGGGAGGAGGGATGGCGCTGGTTATCTCACGAGACTCGTTCCGTCGGTTGATGGCGACGAAGCCCGCCATCTCGGACGACATCTTGGCGGCCCTGATCGCGCGAAGGGAGACAACCCGGACAACCTCGGCCGCCCAGGCCATTCAGATCATCGGTTCGCGCTTCTCGCGCGAGGCCCTGGCCCTGCGCACGTTTGCCGCCCGGAACCGCCTCGCATATACCTGGATCGATCTCGAAGAGGCGGAGGACGTCGGGGAGCTTCTCGCCAGCAAGGGACTTCAGATCGGAGATTCGCCAGTGGTGATCACTCCGACTGGGATCGTCCGCCATCCCACCCCGGGAGCGTTCGCCGAACGTTTGGGCTTGACTTACCACCCGATCCCTGGCCGAATCTTCGATCTGGTCGTCATCGGCACTGGTCCCGCCGGTCTGGCCGCTTCGGTCTACGGAGCCTCCGAAGGTCTGGATACCGTGTCAGTCGACGCGGTTGGCCCAGGGGGGCAGGCTGGCTCCAGTTCTCGCATTGAGAACTACGCGGGGTTCCCGAACGGCATTTCGGGTGGTGACCTCACGGCCAGGACTGCCGTTCAGGCCCAGCGACTCGGGGCTTGGCTGGTGAGCCCCTGCGAGGTATCGGGTTTGCATTTCGAACATGGGTTCCATGTCGTGTCGCTCCTCGATCAGCGTGAGGTTCCCACCCGATCGGTGATCATCGCTACGG
Organism: Acidimicrobiales bacterium; assembly: GCA_035308625.1. Taxonomy (GTDB): domain Bacteria; phylum Actinomycetota; class Acidimicrobiia; order Acidimicrobiales; family UBA8190; genus DATGGF01. The sequence goes on from DATGGF010000306.1 coordinate 6,863, forward strand.
GCGCTCGATATCAACGACTTGCCATCCCCAATCTGGAGCAGTTCGAAGGCAACGGCGTCTACTACGCAGCGACCGACCTCGAGACTCGGTCGTGCAGCGGCTCCGAGGTCGTGGTCGTGGGTGGCGGCAACTCGGCCGGGCAGGCGGCTATCTACCTGAGCCAGGGAGGAAGCAAGGTGTCGATCGTGATCCGCCGACCCGACCTCTCGAGCAGTATGTCGCGCTATCTCATTGATCGTATTGTGGCCGATCCCAATATCGAGGTCGTATCGGACACCGAGATTCGAGGCCTCGAGGGCGACAGCCACCTCGAATCGGTAATCCTTGAGCACTCTCCGACTGGACACATGGATAGCGCAGAGTGTGTTGCGCTCTTCTGTTTCATCGGAGCTGAACCCGCCACCTCATGGCTTCAAGGCGGCATCGTACTCGATGAGAAGGGGTTCGTCCTGACCGACCGCGCACTTCCCGCTCAAGCGCTTGGACATCCCATCTTTGCCGAAAGGGAGCCCCTGCCATTCGAAACGTCGGTACCTGGAGTATTTGCTGTTGGCGACGTCCGGGCGGGATCTATAAAGCGAGTCGCGGCTGCCGTGGGTGAAGGTTCGAGTGCGGTGCGGGCCGTCCACGAGTACCTTTCTATGAATACCTATTAGGCCATGACTTGTTCATGCCAGCTGTCGGAGTTCCGTGCAATCGATTGTACGGCCCGCACGGTGATAGGCGACGCCTAAGACTCTTTGGATATAAGTCGTGGACTTACGGCGAACACAAGGTTTTAAATAAACGTGCAGTCTTCGCCTTGCTGGGCAGAGGACACCCTTCATGTCGTTACTAGGGCGATCTCATCTTCGTTGTGATGCGTCTGACCCCACTAGAACCAAGGAAGCCAGAGAAGAGATACGAGCGCGACCAAAGCGAACGGCCGCCCGCTCCATGGGGTCGCGGGGGCCAACGGGCAGATGACACGGATGAATGACGCCGTTGCTAACCAAACCGCGGTCCGTCGACCAGGGATTCAACGGGCGCGACGCACGGCGAGAGACGCCGAGCTCATCAGGTGCGGACGGAACGGTTCGGGCTGGTCTACTCATAGGAGGCACGGATGGCGATAGCCGATAACGCCGGGACAGAGATCCGCTACGAGGTAACCGGCGAGGGCACGCCCGTGGTGCTGCTCCACGGCTTCCCCGATTCCGGAAAACTCTGGCGCCATCAGGTGCCGGCCCTGACCGTCGCCGGCTACCGCGTCATCGTCCCCGACATGCGCGGCTACGGGCGTTCAGCCCGGCCCATCGAGGTCGGCGCCTACGACATCCCGCACCTGGTGTCGGATGTGAGGGCGGTGCTGGCCGACGTCGGCGTGACCCGGGCCCACGTGGTCGGTCACGACTGGGGGGCGGCGGTGGCGTGGGTGCTGGCTTCAGTGGCGC
>DATGGF010000307.1:0-6291 GCA_035308625.1 Acidimicrobiales bacterium
CGTTGATGCCTACCCGAACCGTCATGCCCTCTCTCCGTTTGCGCCGCCGGCGTCCTATCCGACCAGACCGGCCAAGGCAGCCGCCAGTCTGACCGGATCGTGCCCCGGCCCCCCGTCCGGGCGGGCCAGCGCGACCTCCACCACCCGGCCGGTCAGGTCCCCCCGGGCGATGGCGGCGGTGTCGGCCAGGACCACGTCGATGGGGATGTCGTGCCGCTCCAGGGCCTCTACGTGGGCAGCCACGTCGAATCCCTCCGTCTCGGCCGGCTGGGTGTGGAGGTTGGCCACGTACACGCGCCGGGCCGAGGTCCGGCGGATGGCCTCGCCCAGTTCGGGCACGGCCACGGCGGCGAGCACGCTGGTGAAGAGCGACCCCGGCCCGATGACCACCATCTCGGCTGCCGCCACCGCGGCCACGGCCTCGGGGCTGGCCGGCGGGTCGGCCGGCACCAGCGACACCCGGCGGATGTGGGCCGTCCCCGCCACCGCCGTCTGGCCCTCGATCTCTCCTCCGTCGGCCTCGGCCTTGAGCACCACCGGCTCGGCGGCCGCCGGCACCACCCGGCCGACGCAACCCAGCAGCCGTGCCGCCTCGTCCAGCGCCAACTGCACGTCGCCGGTCGTCGTGACCAGCCCGGCGATGACCAGGTTCCCCAGGGCGTGCCCGGGGAGCTCGTCGCCTAGGGCGTCCAGCTCGCCTTCGAAGCGGTGGTCGAAGGCCCGGGCCAGGGGGGAGCCCGGGTCGGCCAGGGCCACCAGGCACTTGCGCAGGTCGCCGGGCGGGACGATGCCCAGCTGCTGGCGGAGCCGGCCCGACGAGCCGCCGTCGTCGGCCACCGACACCACCGCGGTGATATCGGCGGTGAATCGCCGCACGGCGCGCAGGCTGGCCGCTTGGCCGTGCCCTCCGCCGACGGCCACCACCGCGGGCCCGGTCACCGGTCCACGTCCCGGTGGAAGACGGTCGCCTCGACGCCGCGCCCGCTCAGGCGCCGCGCCAGCTCCTCGGCCAGGACCACCGACCGGTGGCGGCCGCCGGTACAGCCGAGGGCGATGGTCAGGTACGACTTCCCCTCGGCCACGAAGGCGGGGACGAGCGAGCTGAGGAGGTCGTCCACCTGGTCGAGGAAGCGACCCGTCTCGTCGTGGCCCAGGACGAAGGTGCGCACCGGCTCGTCCAGGCCGGTCATGGGGCGGAGCTGGTCGACCCAGTGCGGGTTGGGCAGGAAGCGGCAGTCGAACACGAGGTCGGCGTCATGGGGCAGGCCGTGCTTGTACCCGAAGGACACGACCGTCGTCTGGAGCCCCTCCCCCGGTTCGCCGAACAAGGCGAGCACGCGTGTCCGGAGCTGGTTCACGTTGAGCTCGCCGGTGTCGAGCACCACGTCCGCCCGCTCCCGGATGGGCTCGAGCAGCCGCCGCTCGCTGGCGATGGCCTCGTCGACGCTGGCTGCCGTCACCGGGTGACGGCGCCGGGTGCCCTCGTAGCGACGGACGAGCACCTCCTGGGATGCGTCGAGGTACACCACCCGCACCCGGTGACCCTGGCTCTCGAGCGCCTTCACCGCGGGGAGGACGTCGCCCATCTGCGCCGCCCCGCCGCGGCCCATGACCAGCGCCACCTGGTCGTGGTCGGTGCCGAGACGGTCCTCGGCGTCGGCCACGGCGGACAACAGCCACGGCGGCATGTTGTCGATCACGTACCACCCGGCATCCTCCAAGGCGGCCGCCGCCGTGGAGCGACCCGCCCCTGACATCCCGGTGACCAGCAGATAGTCGATCACGGCCTCAATCCTTCCCCTCCGGGACGCCTCCGGCGGTGACCTGCGCCATGGCCCGGTTGCCACCCACGTCCGGCCGGCCCGGTGCCGGCCGCCGGGGCAGCTCGTGGAGATGGCTGTGCAGGGCCCGGGCCACCGGCGACGGCAGCCACTCCAGGGCGTCGAGCTGCTCGAACGTGGCCGCCCGCACCGCCTTCACGCTGCCCAGCTCGCGCAACAGCCGGGCGCGGCGGGCCGGGCCCAGGCCGGGCACCCCCTCGAGCGCGCTGGCCGTCATGCGCTTGCCCCGCAGGCTGCGGTGGTACGTGATGGCGAACCGGTGGGCCTCGTCGCGGATGCGCTGGAGGAGGAAGAGCGCGTCGGAGCCCCGGGGGATGTGCATCGGGCCGGCGCGCCCGGGCACATAGACCTCCTCGAAGCTCTTGGCCAACGCGGCCACCGGGATCTCGTCGGCCAAGCCCAAGCGTTCGAGCACGCGCATGCCCACGCCGAGCTGGCCCTTGCCGCCGTCGAGCAGGAGCAGGTGCGGCGGATAGGCGAACCGGCGCCGCCGGCTTTCGGTCCCGTCGTCAGCGCGCGCCTCGAGCAGCGCGGTCAGCCTCCGGGTGAGCACCTCCTCCATGGCCGCGTAGTCGTCGTTGCCAGGGACCTCGCGGATGCGGAAGCGCCGGTATTCCGACTTGCGGGGGAGCCCGTCCTCGAGCACCACCATCGATCCGACATAGGCGGTCCCCTGGAGGTGGCTCATGTCGTAGCACTCGATCCGCAGCGGGGCGTGGGGCAATCCCAGCGCTTCCTGGAGTGCCTCCAGGGCGCGGGCGCGGCTGGCGTGATCCGAGGCGCGCCGCAGCCGGTGCCGGGCCAACTCCTCCCCCGCGTTGCGGGCGACGGTCTCCATGAGCGCCCGCTTGCCCCCTCGCTGGGGCACCCGCAACTCGACCGGCCCGCCGCGCCGTTCGCTCAGCAGCTGCTCCCAGACATCCGCGTCCTCGGGGAGCTCGGGCACGAGCACGGTGCGGGGCAGCCCGGTCTCAGCCGGGCCGGCGGCGGCCAGCAAGGCCGGGTCCCCTGCGCCCGAGGTCCACCCGGACGGGTCGAACGGCCGGCGGCGAGCCGCGACCACGCCTTCGGACGAGGCCTCGCCGACGGGGGCAGCGGCGCTGTCGGCCCCGGCGTACAGCTCCTCCAGGATGCGGTCGACCAGGCCCGGTGTGGTCAGGTCTTCCACCTTGTCGACGACGAATGCCCGCCGGCCCACCACCCGCCCGCGTCGGACGTGGAACACGCATACCGCCGCCTCCAGCGCGTCCTGGTCGACGCCGAACACGTCGAGGTCCTCGGGTCGCTCCGTCACCATCTGCTGGCGCTCGCACGCCATGCGCAGCACGGTCAACCGGTCGCGCAGCCGTGCCGCGCGCTCGAAGTCGAGGGACTCGGCGGCCTGCTCCATCTCGGCGGTGAGCCGGCGCTCGACCTCGTCGGTGTCCCCGGCCAGGAAGTCCATGAGGTCGGCCACCATGCGGTCGTAGCGCTCGCGCTCCACCGCGCCGATGCACGGACCCGAGCAACGTTCGATGTGGTACAGCAGACAGGGTTTGCCCAGCTTCTGGTGCCGCTCGAGCTTGGCGTCCGAGCACGTCCGCACCCCGAAGGTTCGCAGCAACAGGTCGAGGGTGTCGCGTATGGCGCCCACATGCGCGTACGGGCCGAAGTACCGGATACCGGGGCGCTTGCGTCCCCGCACCACCGCGGCCCTCGGCCATTCGTCGGGCAGGGTGACAGCCAGGTACGGATAGCTCTTGTCGTCGACCAGCCGGATGTTGAAGCGGGGCCGGTGCTGCTTGATCAGCGCGTACTCGAGGAGGATGGCCTCCACCTCGTTGGCCACCTGGATCCACTCGACCCGGTCGGCGGCCGCCACCATCTGGGCCGTGCGGGGGGCGAGAGTCGCCGGGTCGGCGAAGTAGTTGGCCAGCCGGCTGCGCAGCGACTTGGCCTTGCCCACGTACAGCACCCGGCCGTGGGCGTCCACGAATTGATAGGAGCCGGGGGTGTCCGGAATGGAGCCGGCCGGGGGGCGCACGCGCACCATCCCACTGTGCCGTACCGGCGGCCCCGATCGGGTCGCCGGGCCCCCGTTGCCGGCCAGGTGGGCGCCCGGACCAGGCACCCCCGGTGGGCGCCGCCCTAGAATGGGTGCAGCGCCGGCCTGGTATCCCGGCGTACATATCGCTCCGTGGCCGACACACCCGCGGATGGGCGACCAGGCTGTCCCCGCCGGCCGCATGCGGAGCGTCCCCGAAGGGGGTCAGACCATGTTCCGCATCCAGCGTGCGCTCCCCGAGCGCTACACCACCGCCGAACCGGGCGAGCTGGCCGACCGCATCGGCGCGGCCAAGGCCACCCTGGGCTCGCGCCTGCTCATCCTGGGCCACCACTACCAGCGCGACGAGGTCATGCGCTGGGCCGACGCCCGGGGCGACTCCTTCGGCCTGTCGCGTCTGGCGGCCGAACGGCACGACGCCGAGTACGTCGTCTTCTGCGGCGTCCACTTCATGGCCGAGTCGGCCGACATCCTGACCGCCCCCCACCAGCAGGTGGTCCTGCCCGACTTGAACGCCGGGTGCTCCATGGCCGACATGGCCGACCTCGACGAGGTGGAGGAGGCGTGGGCCGACCTGGCCCGGGTCACCGACGTCGAGCGGATCGTGCCCGTGACCTACATGAATTCGTCGGCCGCCTTGAAGGCGTTCGTGGGCCGCCACGGTGGGGCGGTGTGCACCTCGTCCAACGCCCGGGCCGTGCTCACCTGGGCCCTCGACCCTGGTGGCCCGAACCCTCGGGGCGACAAGGTGCTCTTCTTCCCCGACCAGCATCTCGGCCGGAACACGGGCTTCGACCTCGGCTTCGTCGCCCAGGACATGGCGGTGTGGAACCCCCGGCTGGAGCTCGGCGGGCTCGACGACAGCACCGTGAAGAGCACCACGCTGCTGCTGTGGCAGGGACACTGCTCGGTGCACCAGCGCTTCCGGCCCGAGCACGTGGCCGCCTTCCGGGCCGAGCACCCCCAGGGCATCGTCATCGTGCACCCCGAGTGCGCCCATGACGTGGTGGCCCTGGCCGACATCGTCGGGTCCACCGACCGCATCATCCGGGCCGTCGACGCCACGCATCCCGGCGCGGTCATCGGCGTGGCCACCGAGATCCACCTGGTGAAGCGCCTGGCCGACGAGCACCCCGACCGCACCGTGGTGTCGCTCGACCCGCTCGTATGCCCCTGTTCGACCATGTTCCGCATCGACGCCGCCCACCTTTGCTGGGTGCTCGAGTCGCTGGTGGACGGTGTGGTGGTCAATCGCATCACCGTGGACGAGGACACCGCCGCCTGGGCGCGCCTGGCCCTGGAGCGCATGCTGGCCATCACCTAGCCGCGGCGATCAGCTCGCCGCGGGGGTCACCTCGCCGCGGCCGCGGCCCGGCGTGTCGTCGGGGCCCGGCCCGCCGGCCGGCTGCCGTTGCGCGAGGTGCGGGCCCGCGACCGGGCGGGCGGCGATCCCAACAACGGCCGCAACACCGCGCCGGTGGCGCTGCCGGCGTTGCGGGCCACCTCCTCAGGCGTGCCCTCGGCGATGATGCGTCCCCCGCGGTCCCCGCCCTCGGGGCCGAGGTCGACGATCCAGTCGGCCGTCTTCACCACGTCGAGATTGTGCTCGATGACGATCACGGTGTTGCCCTGGTCGACCAGCCGGCTGAGCACCTCGAGCAGCTTGCGCACGTCGTCGAAGTGCAATCCGGTGGTCGGCTCGTCGAGGACGTAGAGCGTGTGTCCGGTGGGGCGGCGGCTCAACTCGGAGGCCAGCTTCACCCGTTGGGCCTCGCCCCCCGACAGCGTGGGCGCGGGCTGGCCAAGACGGATGTAGCCCAATCCCACGTCCACCAGGGTCTGCAGATGCCGGGCGATGGGTGGCTGGTTGGCGAAGAAGACGAGCGCCTCCTCGCACGACATGTCGAGGACGTCGCCGATGTTCTTGCCCTTGAACGTCACCTCCAGGGTCTCGCGGTTGTAGCGCGATCCCCCGCACACCTCGCAGGGCACGTAGACGTCGGGCAGGAAGTGCATCTCGATCTTGATGGTCCCGTCCCCGGCGCACGCCTCGCACCGCCCGCCGCGCACGTTGAACGAGAACCTCCCCGGCTGGTAGCCGCGTACCTTCGACTCCGGGGTCTGGCTGAAGAGCTTGCGCACGTTGTCGAACAAGCCGGTGTAGGTGGCCGGGTTGGACCGCGGGGTTCGGCCGATGGGCGACTGGTCGATGTCGACCACCTTGTCGATGTGGCGCACCCCGTCGATCTTGTCGTGCGCCCCCGGCGTGGTCCGGGCCCGGTGCACCTGGGCCAGGAGCGACTGCAGGAGGATGTCGTTCACGAGCGTCGACTTGCCCGAGCCCGACACCCCCGTCACCGCCACCAGGCAACCCAGCGGGAACGAGAGGTCGATGTCCTGGAGGTT
>DATGGF010000308.1:0-2616 GCA_035308625.1 Acidimicrobiales bacterium
GAGGCGTCGAAGTGCTGCCCAACACCGCCGGGTGTTACACCGCGGCCGAAGCCGTCCTCACGGCCAAGCTGGCCCGCGAGGCCTTCGGGACGAACTGGGTGAAGCTCGAGGTGATCGGGGACGAGCGCACGCTGCTGCCCGACGTCACCGAGTCGCTGGCCGCAGCCGAGCAGCTGTGCGACGAGGGGTTCGTGGTGCTCCCCTATACGAGCGACGACCCGGTGGCGGCGCGGCGGCTGGAACAGGCCGGCTGTGCCGCGGTGATGCCGCTCGGCGCACCGATCGGGTCGGGCCTCGGCATCCGGAACCCGCACAACATCGCGCTCATCGCCGAATCGTGCTCCGTCCCCGTGATCGTGGACGCCGGCATCGGCACACCGTCTGAAGCCGCCCAGGCGCTCGAGCTCGGGTGCGCCGGTGTGCTGGTGGCGACGGCCATCACCCGGGCGCGGCGGCCCGCGGAGATGGCCGGCGCATTCCGGTTGGCCGTCGAGGCCGGCCGCGTGGCGCGCCGCGCCGGACGTATCCCGCGTCGGTGGTACGCCCTGGCATCGAGCCCCGACGAGGGACGGGCCGAGCTCTTCGGGGCAGGCGACCCCGAGTCCTAGCCGCTTTTCAGCAACCGGCTGGAGGCGACAGGCCCACGCTGGCGGCCCGGGCGCGCCCGGCGGCCACGGACTTGGCGCCCGGCGGGTGGTTGAGGATGTTCGAGATCCTCTGGTGCGTCACCCCGAAGGACCGGGCGATCGAGGGGATGCTCTCCCCTTCGGTGCGCATGGCCCGGGCCAAGGCCCGGCGGGCCACGCCGCTCGTGTCCATGAGGCGCGTCAAGACCACCCCGAGCAACTCCATCGTGCCCGGGATCTCCTCCCCCGCCAGCGCCTCGGTCACCGGCACCCCTTGGCCCCGCGCATCGCGCAGGCGCGTCAGGTTGCCCACCAGACGGGTCTCGTCCTCGGCGTTCCGGCCGACCGCCTCGATCAAGGCGTCGAGCGCGGCTGTCACGTCGTCGCGTTGTTCGTTCGGCACCCTCATGTCATGCCCCGCATCGCCCGGTGCCACACACCCTTCCCCCGTTTCCGTGTTAATGCGATCGCTGTGCAACTTTTGGTGCAGGAATACAATGTGTGTTGCAACGCCACTGGCATTCCGGCGGATCGCGGCTCGGGGCGTGTTCCGACCCGTGATGGTGACAACGAACGCGCCGGTTGTTGATTGCGTTGATCTCCGCAGGAGTGGGGCGTCTCCTCTGCGGGAGTGGGGGCGTCACCACATCGGGTGCCGGCCGGCGCCGGGCGATGCGGCGGGCGCCGCTTAGGCTTCGAGCGTGCACCCCCCGGTGGCCCTGACGGTGGCGGGCTCCGACTCCGGAGCGGGGGCCGGGCTCCAAGCCGACCTGAAAGCCTTCGCCGCCCTGGGGGTGTTCGGCACCTCCGTCGTGACCGCGGTGACCGCGCAGAACACCGCCGCAGTGGTGGCCGTCGAGCCCATGGCACCCGACCTCGTCGACCTGCAGCTCGAGGCCGTCCTGTCGGATCTGCCTGTGGCCGCCGTGAAGACCGGCATGCTCGGCTCGTCGGCCACGGTCGCCGCCGTGGCCCGATGGGCGGAGGTCGGGCGCCTGCCCAACCTGGTCGTCGATCCCGTGCTGGCCTCGTCGACCGGCCGTCCCTTGCTCGACGATGCCGCCGTGGGGCTCTACCTCGATTCGCTGTTCCCGTACGCCACCTTGGTCACCCCCAACCTCCGTGAAGCTCGTCTCCTCACCGGGCTCGAGATCCACGACGTCGACGACATGGTCACCGCCGCGCACCGGCTAGCCGCCACGGGCACGGGCGCGGTGCTCGTGAAGGGGGGACACCTCGGCGGGGCGCGCTCCCCCGATGTGCTCCTCGCCGCCGGCACGGTGAGAGTGCTCGAGGCGGAGCGGGTGGAGACCGGCAACGACCACGGGACCGGGTGCACGTTGTCAGCCGCCATCGCCGCCGGGCTGGCCGGTGGCGCGTCACTCGACGAGGCCGTGGACCGGGCCAAGCTCTATGTCACCCGGTCTCTGCTGGGTGCGTCCCGGTGGCGGCTCGGTGCAGGCCGCGGCCCACTCGATCACTTCGCCTGGGGCGACGGAGGGAATTGAGCCCCACCGGTACACTCGGCTCCGGCCGCCCGTCCGGCCCTCCGCCCATGGCCAACCCTCTCGACCACGTGACCGACGGTCAGCCGGCCACCCGGCACAACGGGCACGTCCCCGTCGACACCGCCCTCGAGGGGCCGCCGCGCCGCCCGCCGGGCCCGTCGGCCCGGCCCGCGGCGGTGGTGTTCGGCATCATCTTCGTCCTGTTCGTCTTGGGGGCGGTGGGCGCCGGGCTGAGCGGAGGGCCATCTACCTCGAAGCCGGCTCGTCCCTCGTCTGCTCCCGTTCCCGGCACGGGCGGCTTGGTGGCGGTCCCGGGGCGGGCCACCTTGTCGTCGGTGATCACCACCTCGTCGCCTCCGGCCGACGTAGTCGCCGCCGTGGTGGTGCCACGCGGCACGGCGCCAGTCCCCGGATCGGGTGCCCAGCGCGGCGTCGGCCTCTACGACGCCACTGTCCGCGCCGAAGCACCCGCGGCCGAGCAG
>DATGGF010000309.1:0-1633 GCA_035308625.1 Acidimicrobiales bacterium
TGGGGGACAGGCATGACGATTCAGAGCTGGACCGTCGAGTTGGCCAATGGCTAGCCCACAGTGGGCCGTTCGCGTCGATGGGCGAGTGTGTGGACGGACGCGCATGCCAGAATGACGGAGGAGCTCGCGGACAGGTCCTCAGGTGACGAGCCGGAGGCGGTTCAAAAGCCCAGCTGGAGAGGTGCGAGAGCGGCCGAATCGGACTCACTGCTAATGAGTTGACCTGGGAGACTGGGTCCGAGGGTTCAAATCCCTCCCTCTCCGCTAACGACCGGTCCCGTCGTGGACCGGTCGTTTCATGTCTCATCGCCGGCTCGGAGTCCGAACAGTGCCGCCAGTAGATTGTCCTGGTGGCCGGCCGGTACTACCTCGAGACCTTGGGCTGCCCCAAGAACCAGGTCGACTCGGACAAGCTCGAGGGCACGCTGCGGGCCGGCGGCCTCACCCCCACCGACGCTCCTGACGCCGCCGACGTCGTGGTGGTCAACACCTGTGCGTTCATCGAGGCCGCCCGGCAGGAGTCGATCGACACCATCCTGGCCCTGGCCGACGCCCGTCGCCCCGGGGCGCGGTTGGTGGTGACCGGCTGCCTGGCCGAGCGCTACGGCGACGAGTTGGCCCACGCACTGCCCGAGGTCGACCTGGTGGCCGGCTTCGGGGTGCCCCTGGTGGAACCGAATGCGGTGACCGTCACCCTGGGCCCGACGCGGGTCCCCGTGACCGGACGCCGCGGGGCCGGGTCGTTCGATCTGCTCGAGCTACCCCGGCCCGCCGGGACCCGGCCCTGGGCCTATCTCAAGGTGGCCGAGGGCTGCGACCGGCGCTGCGGGTTCTGCGCCATCCCGTCGTTCCGCGGCGCCCAGCGGTCGCGCCCGGCCGAGGCGTTGCTGGCCGAGGTCGACGCGCTCGGGCCCGACGTGCGCGAGGTGGTGCTGGTGGCCCAGGACCTCGCCTCCTGGGGCCTCGACCGCAGCGCGTCGGTGTCGGCTCGGCGCCCGAGCCGGCCCCGGCCCATCGTCGATCTCGTGCGCCAGGTCGCCGCCCGCGTGGAGCGGGTGCGGCTCCTCTATCTCTACCCGTCCGCTCTCGACGACGAGTTGATCGAGGCGGTGGTGGCGACGGGGGTGCCGTATTTCGACCTGTCGCTCCAACACGTGTCGCGCCCGCTGCTGTCGAACATGCGGCGCTGGGGGGAAGGGGCCCGGTTCCTCGAGCGCATCGAAGAGATCCGCGCCGTCGCTCCCGACGCCGCCCTGCGCTCGTCGTTCATCCTCGGGTACCCGGGTGAGACCGAGGACGACCACGACCGGCTGCTCGAATTCCTGGGCGAGGCGCGCCTCGACTGGGCCGGCTTCTTTCCCTTCTCGGAAGAGCCGGGCACGTACGCGGCTGATCCGGCCGCCGGACCGCGGGTGGAGACGGAGCTCGCCATGGAGCGGCTGCGCGAGTGCGCCGAGCTCCAGGACGCCATCACGGCCGAGAACCGCGCTGCTCTGGTCGGCGCCCAGGTCCGGGTGCTCGTCGACGCGCCCGGCGCGGGACGCACGCACCGCGAAGCGCCGGAGATCGACGGCATCGTCAACGTGCCGGAGGGGCTCCGGGTAGGGGACCAGCACGACGTCGTCGTCACCGG
>DATGGF010000310.1:0-2213 GCA_035308625.1 Acidimicrobiales bacterium
CGACACCAGCCTGCTCCTGGCCATCGACCCCGGGGCACAGGCGCTGCTGTCCGGTCAGATCTCGTCGCCGACCGCCCTGCTCCAAGCGATCTCCGCCCTGCCCGAGATCAACGCCGCGTCGCTGGCGACGGCCGTGTCGAGCTCGACCGGCACGTTGACCGAGAACTACACCCTTCCGACCGTGCAGGCCGCCGACCCCAACGCCGTGTGCCCGCCCACGACCGAGGAGTACAACTCCGGCTTGATCGGGTGTGCCATCGCCATGATCAACGCGGAGACCCAGAAGATGGTCCCGGCCGGCGCCTTCCTCACCGAGTACAAGGGGTTCCACCTCTTCCCACCCAACCCGACCCTGCACCTGAACCCCGCCACCCCGGCCGTCGGCCAAGCCGTGACGGTGTCCGATTCGCCTGGGGCGACCACCTACTGGTGGCTGGCCACCCTGGCCGAGCTCGAGAGCCTGCTTGCCGGCTCGAAGACCCACGGTTCGCCGGTGAAGATCAAGATCGGCGGGCGTCGGGCGATAACCAACGCCATGGTGCAGCCGGCGACCTACAGCAACTCGACGTTCACACCACCCAAGCTCTCCGGCGCCTTCCTCACCAAGGGGAGAGGGCGGCAGGGCGTGATCGCGACACTGTCGTTCAATTTGAACGGGTTCGTGGTCTCCATCTCCGCCGAGGCGCCGGTCCATATCGGCTGAGGGCCGCGTCAGCCGGGTCGGGGTTCGGCCGTGCCCAACTTGCCGGGCACGGCCGCACCTCCTCCTCTCGGCGGCGCCCGATCGGACTGATTCCACGACGAACTGAGTCCCCGGCTAGCGGCCCGAGCCACCCGGCATACCGTCGCTTCTGACGCCGACTCGACCGGCTGACAACCGGTTGGCAAGCTGACGCTCGTGGTGGTGCTGATCCGTGGACCGCTCGACTCGGTCGAGGAGATCGACCGGCTCGAGCCGCTCTGGTTGAGCCTGCACGCCCACCACCTGGCCGTGGCGTCGTACCGGGAGTTGGTGGCCGACCAGGCCGAGTCGTGGCGCCGGCGGCGGGACTGGTATGTAGCCCTGCTGGCGGCGGCCGACGGTTCCTACTTCCTCGCCGAGGAGGGTACCGAGCCGGTGGGCTACATGTTCCTACGCCTGCTGTCCGGGCCCGACGACACCTTCGATGCGCCACGGGGGATGCTCGAGGTCCTGAGCCTGCTGGTGCGCCCGGAAAATCAGGGCGAAGGGATCGGCGCCCGGCTCCTCGACTCGGCGGAAGCCGAAGCGCGGCGGCGGGGTGTGACGATGCTCGAAGTCGCCGTGATGGCAGGCAACGACCGGGCCGCTTCGTTCTATCGCCGCGCCGGCTTCTCACCAGGCGAGCTCGTGCTCTACCGGTCCCTCGGGGACGGGGGCTCCTGAACGACGGGGTTGGCGCTCACGTGGCGGCCGCTCCACCTCAAAGCTCAGGTCCCTCGCTACGCTGGAACTTGCCTGGCATCCGGTCACCAAGATCGGCAGGAGGGTCCATGCACGCATCCGGTTTGCGTTCGAGCAACGTACGCAGGCTTCTTCGGTGGCGCCGCGCGCCGTTCCTCGCCCTCCCCCTGTTGGCTGTCGGCGTCGCCGCGTGCGGGAGCTCCGCGCCCGGCGCGGGTGCTTCCGGCCCGCCGCCAGGATCACCCCGCACCGTCGTGCTCACTGCCGCGCAGCGCACCGAGTCAGCCAACACGGCGACGATCGCTCTGCACATGACGATCTCGGGCACGCCTGACCTCGGCTCGCTCCTCCCTGGAGGGTCCACCACGAAACAAGAACCGGTTTCGGTCTCCATCGACGGGACCGGTGCGTTCGACTTCGTGCACAAGTCGGGCACCCTGAACATGACGATCGCCAGCTCGAAGACGGGCAGCGCCACGGTGGAGATCCTCATCATCGGCAACGACCTTTACCTGCATGCCGCCCAGCTCCCCGCCCTCGACGGCGGCAAGCCCTGGATCCACGTCGACGCCAGCACCTATGCGAAGGGACAGGGCCAGAACTCGGGCGCCCTGGGAGGCTTCCAGGGAGGCGACCCGACCAAGGTCCTCGACATGCTCCAAAAACTCACCGGCAACGTCACCCAGGTCGGGCCCGCACAGATCGACGGCGTCCCCACGACCGAGTACCGGGGCACCGTCGATCTGACCGGCTCACAGTCGGGCACCGGCTCAAGCGCCTTCGGGCAGCG
>DATGGF010000311.1:0-7905 GCA_035308625.1 Acidimicrobiales bacterium
CTCCACCGCGGGATCCGAACCAGAAGTACTGGGATCCCGAGATCCAGACCATGGACCCGGAGCGTCTGCGGTCGCTCCAGGAGGAGCGCCTCCAGGTCCTGCTGCGCAAGATCTTCGACACGCCGGTCGGGCTGTTCAAGACCAAGCTCACCGGCGCCGGCATCGCCGCACCCGAGGACGTCAAGACCCTCGACGACCTGCGCCATGTCCCGTTGACCCTGAAGCAGGACCTGCGTGACTCCGAAGCGGCCAAACCGCCGTGGGGCGACTACCGCTTCACCGACCCGCGGGCCGCCGTCCGCATCGGTACGTCGACGGGGACGACAGGACAGCCGACCATCTCGATCTGGACACGGCGCGACCTGTGGATCGAGTACGAGTCCTCGGCCCGCACGTGGTGGCGCTACGGGCACCGCCCGGGGATGATCGCCACCCACGCCCATCCCGCCTACCTCTACAGCGGCGGCCCCATGCTGTCGGGCTCCTACGAGTACTTCGGGTTCCTGAACATCTGGGTCCCGCCACCGGACACCGACGAGCTGGCCGAGCAGGGCCTGCGCTTCTGGACGCGGGTCAAGCCCGACATCCCGTTCATGGGCTTCTCCACCGGCCGGTTCTTCGAGGTGGCGGCCAAGCTCGGCATCGACCCCAAGGATGCGGGCCTCGAGTTCAAGGGCATGCCCGGCTTCGGCATGGGCAAGGGCATGCCCCTCATGACGGCCGGAGCGGAGTGCTACGCGTACGTCGGTGGCGCCTGCGGCGTGTCGCCCGGCGCCCACATCAACCAGGACTGGGGCATCGTCCAGGCCGTCGACCCGGCCACCGGCGAGGAGGTCCCCGACGGCGAATGGGGCGACCTCGTCGTCACCACCTTGGACCGCGACAACGGCTTGTTGCGTTACGACCTCGAGGAGGCCTGCGCCATCCTGCGCGAGCCGTGCCCGTGCGGGGAGACGAGCATCCGCGGTCTGTGGGGTGGGCGGTTCAAGGACCTCATCGCCGCCCAGGGCAAGCGCTTCCAGGCCAACGAGGTGGAATCCGCGCTGCGCAAGGTGGCCGATGTCAACGAGCCCTCGCTCGAATGGCAGATGATCCGGCCAACCGACGACGTTCGGCCGCTGGCCGTGCGGGTCGAGCGGGGCACCGGAGCCGGGGGCGACGACGCCGAAATCGCGGCCAAGTGCGCGGCGGCGATCAAAGAGGCGTTGGGCGTCGACGCCAGCGTGGACGTGCTCGCCCGCGAGACCATCCCGCGCGCCGGGTACAAGGCCGCTCGGGTGGTCGACGAATGAGCGCCGTATCGGGTGCCCGGCCGGCCGGGGTGGACGACGTGCACCAGCACACCATGGGCGACGTCCTGCGGAGCCACGCCACCAACCGGCCCAGCACCACCGCGGTGGTGTGTGACGGCGGGGCCACCCGCCACGACTATGCCGCCCTCGACGAGCGGGTGAACCGCCTTGCCAATGCCCTGCTCGGTGCCGGCGTGGGCGCGGGCGACCGCCTGTTGTGGCTGGGGCAGAACTGCCATCGGTTGCTCGAGGGCCTACTGGCCGCGGCCAAGATCGGAGCCGCCTTCTGTCCGGCCAACTGGCGCCAGAGCGCGGCCGAGTTCGCCTTCGTGCTGGGCGACACCGAGCCGGCGGTGGTGTTCTGGCAGGAATCCGAGATCGGCGACGTCCTGCGCCAGGCCCGGGCCGAGGCGGAGTCCAAGGCGCTGTGGCTGCAACAAGACGCCACCGGCGAGGGCAGCTATGAAGCCTTCCTCGCCTCGGGCGCGCCAGAGGACCCAGCCCTCCCCGTCGACGAGCGCGACGCCGTGCTCATGATGTACACGGCCGCCTTCTCCGGATCGCCCAACGGCGCCCTGCTCTCGCATCGGGCGCTGGTGGTGCAGGGGTCCTACGTGGCCCAGATGATGGGCATCGACGCGGCATACACGTACCTGAACTGCGGGCCGCTGTTCCACGTGGCCACCTTCATGACGACTCTGGGGACATTCGTGTCGGGTGGCACCAACGTCTTCACGCCGCGCGTCGACGCCGAGGAGCTGTGCCGGCTGGCCGCCGAGGAGCACGCCACCGGCGCCTTCCTCATGCCGCCGACCATCGATCAGATCATCGAACTCAACGCCGATGGCCGCTACGACCTGAAGAGCCTGCGGACGTTCCCGGGCAAGCCCGAGTGGTCGGCCATGGTGTCACTGGACGAGAGCCCGTGGGGACGGCGGCCGGCCGGCTACGGCCAGACCGAAGTGATGGGCATGGCCACCTTCAACGCGCTGGGCCCGTCGTTGGGCAGCCACGGCCGGGCGCCGGCCTTCCTGCGGGTGGGGGTGATGGACCCCGAGGGCACGTTGCTCGGCCCCGGTGACACCGGGGAGATCGTGGTGCGGGGCGCCACCGTGATGAACGGATATCACAACCGTCCCGAGCTCAACGCCGAGCGCCAGGCCTTCGGCTGGCACCACACCAACGACCTCGGCCGTCTCGAAGAGGACGGCTCGCTCACGTTCATCGG
Source organism: Acidimicrobiales bacterium (assembly GCA_035308625.1). Lineage (GTDB taxonomy): Bacteria > Actinomycetota > Acidimicrobiia > Acidimicrobiales > UBA8190 > DATGGF01. Next base: position 2,521 of record DATGGF010000311.1, read on the forward strand.
GCCCAAGACCCGGCTCATCAAGTCGGCGGCCGAGAACATCTACCCCATCGAGGTGGAGAACTGCCTGAAGGCCCACCCCGCCGTGGCCGACGCCGCCGTGATCGGCGTGCCCGACCCCACGTGGACCCAGAACGTGAAGGCAGTGGTGGTGTTGAAGGCCGGCGAACAGGCCACTGCCGACGAGATCATCGAGCACTGCCGGGCCACCATCGCGTCCTACAAGAAGCCCAAGTCGGTCGAGTTCGTCGACGAGTTGCCCCGTCAGGGGTGGGCAGTGGACTACGAGGCCCTCGACGAGCGCTTCGGCGGTGGGGGCTACCCGGGGGCGGGAGCCTTCTACGTCAAGACCTGACGAGGCTCCCGGCGGTCGCGCCTCCCCAGGTTCGCCTTGACTTCCTATCACTGATAGGGGATACTCCTATCGGTGATAGGAAAAGTTGTGGCTCGCCGGGAGGAGAAGGTCGCCGAGATCGTGGGCCATGCCTGGGAGTTGGCTCGGTCCCAGGGGTTCCAGGGCCTGTCGCTGCGGGCGCTGGCCACCCGGGTGGGCATGCGACAGCCCTCGCTGTACGAGTACTTCGCCTCCAAGGACGCCCTCTACGACGCCATGTTCGCCGATGCGAACCGGCAGCTCCTGGCCCGCCTGGAGGCGCTCTCCCTCCCGGCTGACCCTCGGCGTGCGCTCAAGTCGTTCTTCGGGACCTTCACGCAGTTCGCGCTGGAGGACGACGTACGCGGGCAACTGATGTTCCTGCGGCCCATTCCGGGGTTCGTGCCGACGCCCGAGTCCTACTCGTGGGCCCAAGACGTGCTCGGCCGGGCCGTCGACCTTCTCGTTGCCGCCGGTGTGACCGATCCCGGAGACATCGACTGCTTCGTCGCCATGGTGGCCGGCTTGATCACCGCGCAGTCCAGCAACGAGCCCGGAGGGGACCGCTGGACCCGACACCTCGACCGAATGATCGACCTGCATCTCGACGATGCCCAACCCAGGAGCACCACATGATCCAGAACCTCGACACCGACACCGTCAGCATCCGCATCGACGCGCGGCCCGAAGAGGTGTACGCGGCCGTGGCCGACGTCACCCGGACGCCCGAGTTCAGCCCGGAGATCCTGGAGTGCGTTTGGCTCGAGGGCGCTACCGGACCCGCCGTCGGGGCGCGGTTCAAGGCCCGGAACAAGGTCCCCAATCGTCCTGCGTGGCACAACAAGCCCGTCGTCACCGTGGTGACCCCGGGCCGCGAGTTCGCCTTCGCCCGGACCGAGCCCTTCGGGGGAACGGTGGAATGGCGCTACCGGTTCGAGGCTGACGGGGACGGCACCCTCGTGACCGAGTCCTACGCCGTCACCCGCAAGCTGCATCCCGTGGGCTGGTTCATCATTGGAGTTCTCTTCGCCCGCAAGGACCGCCGGACCGATCTGCGCAACGGCATGGAGATGACACTCCGGCGGATGAAGGATGCACTGGAGCACCGGACCGCGACCATCTGACGTCACCTCCGGCCACACGCGGCAATGGCCGCCTCGAGCCGATCTGCACTCAGGTAGCGGTGCCGTCCAGGGTGATCGTGGTCTGGAAGGGCGCCCCCGTGACGGTGTTGTCGCCACTCACCTCCAGCGTGTTCAGGTAGTGCCCGGGCGACGTCGGGCAGAACTGGACGTCGGCGCCGCAGCTCTGCCCGGGTGCGAGGGAACCGCAGTCGTTCGACGGCACGCTGTAGACGCCGACCGGGTGGACCACCACCGAGCTCACTGCCACCCCACCGGTGTTGGTCACGGTGACGTGCACGATCGGCATGGGCGAGTAGGGGGGAGGAGTCGACGGGAAGCCGGCCGTCGCCGGGGAGACCGACAGTGCGGCCGTCCGGACGATGGTCGTCGGTGGCGCGGTGGTGGGTGGGGTGGTGACCGGAGGAGCGGTGGTGGCGGGGACGGGTTGGGTCGTGGGGGGCGGCGGGGGCACGGTGGTCGCCACCGTGACCGAAGTGGTCGTGACGGGAGCAGCGGCCGTGGTGGTGCTGTATTCACTGCGCTCGGAGCTGGGGCGCGTCGTCGACGACGTCATCCGGGACGACGAGCCACCCGCCAAGGCGGCCGCGGCCACACTGCCCATCCCGAGCATCAACAGCACCGGCGCGACGACGCGGAGAAGCCGGCGGCGGGCACTGGTCACGGCGTCACCTGAGACTCGGGGTCGATGTCTGGACGATCGACCCTACCGAGACGGCTCTTGAACGGCGGGGACCCAACCCTGCACAACTCGCACCCAACCTCCCTGGGCGCGGGTGCCACTCCCTGGGACTCGGGCGCCCGGCCCGTGGCGTCGGCGCTCGGATCGTGGCCCAGAGCGACGCCCTTGGCCCAGAGCGACGCCCTTGGCCCAGATCGACGCCCTTTGGCCCAGATCGACGCCCGAAGGGTCAGATCGGCGCCCGAAGGGTCAGATCGGCGCCCGAAGGGTCAGAGCCGCTTCATCACCGACGCTGCGATACGCCGGACCACCGGACGGGGTGCGAAGCGCGGGGTGGCAGCCGTGAGCTTGTTGACGAGCCCGGGCACGCACACGGCCTGGTTCCGCTCCAGCGCATCGAGCGCTTCGTCCACCACGGTGTCGGGATCGCTCCACACGAAGCCCGGGAGACCCTTGGCCTCTATGCCGGCATTGGCCTGGAAGCGGGTGCGGGTGAAGCCCGGGCACAGCACGGTCACGTGCACGCCGCTCGCCGCCACCTCGTCGTGCAGGGCCTCGCTGAACATGAGCACGAAGCCCTTGGCCGCCGAGTACGTGGCGCTGGCCGGGGTGGCGGCGAAGGCAGCCACCGACGACACATTGAGCAGCCGCCCCGCACGCCGCGGCACCATGACCCGCATGGCGGCGTGGCTGAGCGCCACCACCGCGGCCACGTCGACGTCGACCATACCGAGCTCCTGCTCGGCGCTGTGGGTGATCACCGGCCCGTAGAAGCCGAAGCCGGCGTTGTTCACCACCACGTTCAGGGGCGCTCCGGCGCCGATGCGGTCGACCACTGCCGCCAGCTCGTCCCGGCGGCCGAGATCAGCCGACAGCACTTCGCTCTTCGTCCCGTGCGCCGTCTCGAGCTCGCGTGCGAGCGCCTCGAGCGCGCCGCGATTGCGGGCCACGAGCACAAGGTCATGGCCCGATGCGGCCAGCCGGCGGGCGAAGCCGGCGCCGAGGCCGGACGACGCCCCGGTGACGAGCGCGCTCGGTCGGGTGGACGCGTTGGGGCCGGCCATGGCTCAGTCCGCCTCGCCGCCCGCACCGGGGTCGGGCCCGCCTGAGCCCGGAGCGTCGAGGCCGAGATGGACCGCCAGCTTGGCCCGGTGTTCCCCCCCGCTGCCGAACAACGCCGCCTGCGCCTTCTGTCGCTTCACGTACAGGTGCATGTCGTGCTCCCAGGTGTATCCGATCCCCCCGAGAGACTGGATGCCCTCCTGCGCGATCAGCTTCTGGCAGTCCCCGGCGCTGGCCTTGGCCATCCACACGGCCGCCTGGGCGCGTGCGTCGTGCTCGTCGAGGGCGGCGGCGGCGAAGTAGGCGACGGCCCGGGCCGACTCCAGTGCGACGTACATATTGGCCAGCTTGTGCTTCATGGCCTGGAACGACCCGATCTTCACGCCGAACTGTTCGCGCTCACCGACGTAGGCGTGCACGATGTCGAAGATGGCCTGACTGGTGCCGACCATCTCGGCCGCCAGGGCGGTGGTGGCCTCGTTCACCGCTTGGACCAGCGCCGGTCCCGAGGTACCGGGCTCCCCCAGGGCCCGATCCGCAGCTACCTCGACCCCGTCGAGGCCGACGGTGGCCAACTGACGAGTGGCATCGAGGGAGTGGACCGGGGCGATCTCGACAGACTCGGCCGGCACCACGAAGAGCCCGATCCCGTCGGTCCCCTCCGTGCCGCCGAGCCGCGCCGCCACCACGATCTCGTCGGCCCAGCCGGCGTCGAAGACGTCGCGTTTCTCCCCCTGAAGCCGCCAGCCTCCGGCCACCGGGGTGGCTGTGGTGGCGATGCGCGCCGGGTCCAGCCCGCCCGCGGCCTCGGCGCAGGCCAGGGTGCCCACCAGGCCACCCGAAGCGACCGCGCCGAGGAAGCGGCGCCGTTGCTCCGGCGTCCCCGCAGCGCGCACCGCAGGCACGAACTGCGCGGCGGTGGCCAGAAACGGCACGGGGGCGAGCACGCGGCCGAGCTCCTCGGCCACCACTGACAGCTCGACCGGGCCGAGCCCGATGCCGCCGTCCTCTTCGGGCACCGTGAGAGCCGGCCAGTCGAGGGCCACCATGCCCGCCCACAGCTCGTCGGCGGCCTTGCCTTCCTCCACCACCTGCCTGATCAAGGCCATCGGGCACTCGGCGTCGACGAAAGCGCGCACCGACTCCGCCAGCGCCTGCTGGTCGGCGGTCAGCTCCAGATCCACGCCTTCCCTCCTACTTCTTTCCGCTCTTGTTGTTGCTGGCCTTGCTGGTCTTGCCGGTCTCGGCGGAGGCCGGGGCGGTTCGGCCCTGCTCCATGTTGTCGGCCCCGGCCAGAACGACGAGGGTGTCGACCACCGCGGCGCCCTTGGAGCGTACGACCACGGGATTGAGGTCGAGCTCGACCAGGCGGTCGCCCAGGGCACCGGCCATGGAGGCCACCGCCATGATCACCCCCACGAGGCCCTTCAGGTCGGCCTTGGCCCGTCCTCGGGCTCCGTCCAACAGGGCGGCGCCCCGGAGCGACCGGACCATTTCTTCCGCGTCGGCGCGGTCGATGGGCAGCGGTCGCACGGCCACGTCGGCCAGGATCTCGGCGAACACCCCACCGGTGCCCACCAGCACCGCAGGCCCGAGCACCGGGTCTCGGGTCACCCCCACGATCATCTCGGTCCCGCCCCCGACCTGCTGCTGGACCTGCACACCCTCGATCCGGGCCCGGGAGTTGGCCTTCGACGCCCGCTCGAGCAGCTCGCGAAAGACGTCGCGGACCTCGGCCGCCGACGACACGCCCAGACGCACCAGCCCGGCGTCCGACTTGTGGGGGAAGTCGGGGGAGGCCACTTTCATCACCACCGGGAAGCCGAGCTCGGACGCCAGCCGGCTCGCGTCGGCTGCCGACGTGGCTACCCCGTCGGCCACGAGGGGGACACCAAAGGCGGCAAGCAGCGTCCGGGTCTCCTCGGCGCCGAGCGGCTCGGTCGGCCGCGCCGCAGCCGCCTCGAGCACCGGCCGCGCCTTCACCGGCACTTTGCCCGACATGGCCGGCCGGACCCGGAAGCGGGTGGCCTGCTCCTGATACCGGGCGAAGGCGTGCAGGGCGGCGAAGCAGTTGCGGAACGAGCGGAACATGGGGAGGCCGGAGTCGACCAGCGTGTGGAAGCCGGGCT
>DATGGF010000312.1:0-5896 GCA_035308625.1 Acidimicrobiales bacterium
ATCGTCCCCGCCCAGCGCCTGCTGGAGATCGCCGGGGCGCTGTCCGACGGCGCGGCGCGGATGCACCAGATGCTGCGGGGCCTCGACCCGGAACAACGGGACGCCGTCCTCGGCCTGGTCACGAACCAGATCGGCACCATCGTCAACCTGTGGACCGAGCTGGTGCGCGAGGTCGTGAGCGTGGAGGCGGTGGCATCGTCCGCGCCGGCCCGTGATCGTCTGTCCCCGGTCCCCGATGGCCGCTCCGCGGCACCGGAAAGTGCGCCGGCGCCGGGCCCCGCACCCGGAACCCCGACCCGCGGCCCCCAACCGCTCCACTCGGTGCCGCCGGAGACCGGTCCCGGCTCCATCGCTGCACCCGCCGCTGCCACGCAACCGACCGCCACGGGGCCGGTGGCCGCCCCCGACGGGCTCAACCGCGACGAGCTCACCGGAGCTCTGAACCGCCCCGCCGGCATGGCCGCCGTGAGCCGGGAGCTCGAGCGCTGTCGCCAGAGCGGCGCCCGCTTCGTCCTCGGCTACCTCGACGTCGACGAGATGGGCCTGGTCAACGAAACCCACGGGCCGCGTCTGGGCGACGAGCTGTTGCGCAAGGTCGCGGCTGCACTGCGGGCCACGCTGCGGTCCTACGACGTGATCCTTCGCTTCGGCGGAGACGAGTTCCTCTTCTCCCTGGCCGGCGCCGACACGGCCACGGCCGAACAGCGGCTGCGCGACTTCACGGCCATCCTGGGCGAGGACGCGCCCGGGGCCAGCGCCAGCGTGGGCTTCGCCGAGCTGCACCCCGGCGACTCGCTCGAGGACCTCATCGCCCGGGCCGAGCACGCGCTGTCGGTGCAGCGTCGGCCGCGTCGACGCGTGCCCTGAGCGCGTGGCCGACGCCACCGGTGATCCTGGCGACGTCTCGGTGGAGGTCCGCGGCGACGTCGGGCTGGTGACCCTGCGACGGCCGCCGCACAACCTGCTCACCGAACCGGCCCTCCGGCGAGTGGCCGACGCGGTGCACGGACTGGCCGGGACGGTACGGGCGGCCGTGCTCCGGTCTGAAGGCCGGTCGTTCTGCGCCGGGGCCGACTTCAAAGCGGCCGACGCCCCCGATCCCACCGCCGGCGGAGGCTTCGCCGAACAAACCGGCGCGTTCTACCGCCAGGCCGTCCGCATGTTCGACACACCGGTGCCGGTGGTAGCCGCGGTGCACGGCGCGGCCATCGGGGCCGGGTTCGGACTGGCGCTCGCCTGTGACGTCCGAGTGGTGGGAGCCCGCGGCTTCTTCCAGGCCAACTTCGTGCGCCTCGGCATCCACCCCGGATTCGCGTTGAGCGCGTTCCTCCCCCGCTTCGTGGGTCCCGGGCGTGCCGCCGAACTGTTCCTCACGGGCCGGCGCGTGGGCGCGGAGGAAGCCGGGCGTCTCGGGCTGGCGGAACTGGTGGTGGGCGAAGGCGAGGAGACGTCCGCCGCCCTGGCGTTGGCCGAGCAGGTGGCGGCCGGTGCGCCCCTGGCGGTGGCGTCCACCCGGGCGACCCTGCGGGCGGGGATGGCCGACACAGCGGCCCGGGCCATGGAGCACGAACTGGCCGAACAGACTCCCTTGGCGGGGACGGCCGACGCCGTCGAAGGGGTGACGGCCGTGCTCGAAGGGCGCACGCCGCGCTTCGTCGGCGGCTGACCGGCGGCTGACCCGCGCGCCGACGATGCGGCGCGCCGAGGATCAGCCCGCTGCCCCTAGGGCCACCGCATCCGCAGCAATGGCATCGTGCACCGCTTTGAGCGCTTGCTCGCGGGCTCTGCGTTTGGTCGACGTGTGCGTATTGCGGTCGAGCGCCGCCAGTGTTTCGGCCACCTGACGGGCCTCGGCCTCGACGTCCTCGGGAGCGGCCGTCCGGTCGAGGTAGCCGGCAGCCACCGCCTCCTGCGGGGTGAAGATCTCGGCGTTGATCACCGTCCGCTGGAAGTGCGCCGGGGTCAGGCGCTGCCGGCAGATCTCGACGCCGAAGGCCGGCATGACGAGGCCGATGGCGGTCTCGTTGGCGCCGATCTTGAACGTGCCCGCCGCGCCCACGCGGTAGTCCACCGACAGCAACAGGAACGAAGCCATGGCGATGGCGTGGCCGGTGCAGGCGGCCACTACCGGCGCGCCGAACCCGAGCAGGCGCTCGGCCAGGCGGAATCCGCCCAGGAGCATGTCCACCGATGCCGGTCCCCCGCCGCGCAAGGTGGCCAGGTCGAAGCCGCCGGAGAACATGCCGGGCCGGCCGAGCAGCACCACCGCCAGCCCGTCCGCCTCGGCTCGGTCCAAACCCGCGCCCAGCTCGGACAGCATCTGGGGCGACAGCACGTTGGCCTTGCCGTCGTCCATCGCCAGCACGGCGTACGAGCCTTCCGGCCGGTAGTCGACCACTCCCATGGCTGCCTCCCTCGAGCCGCCGGCGTCGGCGAGCCAGAGGGAAGCTACCGGGCGGCCTCACCGGCCGACGATTCCGGGCCGGTGGCGATGTACCCGGGGTGGGCCACGGCCAGCTTGTCCGCCACCGTGGCCCGGACCGCTACCCGCACCTCGTCGAGGCGGTCGTCGAGCGCGCCCGATCGGATGGCGGCAGCCAGCTCCTCCTCGCTGTGCACTCCCAGCGCGGCCAAGCGAGCCGCGTGCGCCGCGGCCTGCTCGGGTCCGAGCGCCAGCTGGCGCCCGACGATGCCCACCACGTTGGCCGCCACGCGCACGTGGAAGGCGAGGCGGCCCTCGGTCGCGGGCACGACCTCGTCGCGCAGGAACCCCTCGACCGCGGCCAGGAGATCAGCAGCGGTAGGGATGTCGTGGGGTGCGTCGTTCACGGCACGAGCTCCAACACGTCCCATTCGACCTCGCACACCCGCCGTCCGATGGCGGCCAGCTCCACCGACGCGTGGGCGCCCGACACATGGGTCATGGTCTGCACGATGCAGATGACGCCCCAGCGCACCGTGCCCAACACCTCCCACCAGCCGAGCGCAGCGCGGTCGATCACCCGGCCCGACGCCGCTTCATAGGCACGCACCAATTGGTCCACCGTGCCGAAGCCGCCCACGGGGTGCGCGCCGCCGAAGCGCCAGGCCTTCACGCACAGCCATCCCAGGTCCTCCATGGGGTCGCCGCGGTGGGCCAGTTCCCAGTCGAGGACGGCACGGATGCCCTCGGGCCCGACGATGAGGTTGCCGTTGCGGAAATCTCCGTGCACCACCGTCTCGGCCGAGCGCGCCGGACGCGACTCGGCCAGCCAGCGCAGCGCCAGCTCGAAGGCGGGATGTGGCTGCCTGAGGACATCGAGCAGGCCGCGCAATTGCTCGAGCGGGTCGCCGCCGGTCAGCCCGGGGACGGTGGCCGGCGCAATGGCATGGACTGCGGCGAGGGCCTGGCCACACTGGGCGGTGAGCGCCGGGCCGGTGCCGTCAGCTTCGACCCGTCGCAGGATCCGGCGCGGGAGCGTCTCGCCCTCGACGTGGTCGACCACCACGAAAGCCCGGCCGAGCGGACCGTGGGCGTCACCCGCCGTCACCACCGCCGGGACCGGGACCCCGGCCCGGCGGGCCGCCTCGAGCAGAGCCGACTCCAGCGACAACCCCGACGAGGGTGCCCCGGGTGGGTCACAGCGCAGGACGAGCCGACGGGTCTCGTCGCCGGTTGGCAGATGCGCGGTGAACGCCCATGTCTCGCGGGAAGAGCCACCGGCCAGCCGCTGGAGCCCGCTCACCCTCACCCCGATGCCCAAGTCCGGCTCGAGCACGCGGGCCAGGGCTTCGGACAGCTCGGGCCCAGATGTGGTCATGGCCAGGATGCTACGGGCCGACGAGGTGCCGATAGCGTGGCCCCATCGGCCTGCGCCTCGAACCCAGAGACGAGTACATGCACGAGTTGGGCCCCGAGCCCAACTTCAACGAATCCATGTACTTCAACGTGACCGACCCGGCCAGCCGGCTGGCCGGCTTCTTCCGCCTGGGCAACCGCGCCAACGAGCAGCGCGGCGAGATGACGGTCTGCGTGACCCTGCCGGGTGGACGGGTCGCCTTCATGTTCCAGCGCCCACGCATCACCGACAACGCGGCCTTCGACGCCGCGGGCATGCGCTTCGAGGTGATCGAGCCGTTCCGCTCCTTGCGGGTGACCTACGACGGCCCCGCTTTGGTGCTCGACGACCCGCTGGTACTGTCGGATCCCCGAACCGCCTTCCGCACGAGCGACAGCGCCCCGTGCCGGGTGACCCTCGACTACACCGGTGTGTCGTCCGCATTCGGCGGCGAACCCGACCATCCCGTCGAAGCCCCGGGAGAGGAATTCGCCCGGGGCCACTACGAGCAACTGGTGGCGGCCGACGGCACCGTGTCGGTGGGAGACGAGTCGTTCGCGGTCCACGGCTTCGGCTTGCGCGACCACAGCTGGGGTCCGCGCTCATGGCAGGCGCCGTGGTACTACCGGTGGCTCACCGCCAATTTCGGGCCGGGGCTGGGCTTCATGGGGTCACGCATCGCCCGCCGCCAGGGCGGGGGCATCCGCAGCGGGTTCGTCTGGCACGACGGCGAGATGACGCTGTGCGACGACTTCCGCATCCGCACCACCTGGACGGGGCCCGAGCACTATCACGGCGCGGTGGACGCGGAGCTGCGCGCCGGGGACCGGACGTGGCGGGTCCACGGCGACGTGCGCACGCTGGTGCCACTGCGCAACCGGCGGACGGACGCCAACGGCACCGAGCTCGTCACCCGCATTTCCGAGGGCTTCACCCGCTGGACGCTCGACGACGGCACGGTCGGCTACGGCCTGTCGGAGTACCTCGACCAGATCGTCGACGGCGCCCCCGTCGGGATCGACGAATGACGCCAACCGGCTGACCACGGGAACCGGAGCGTTTCTCGTGGACCGGGCCACCATCGACGTCTACGAGCAGCGCGGGCTCGACTGGGCGGCCCGGCGACGCGCGGTACGCCGGGCCGACGCCCGAGCCTTCGCCCGTGACGTGCACGGTCGCGGCGTGCGACTCGACGCCGGATGTGGCGCCGGCCGCTACACCGCCGACCTCGGCCTCCCCGTCGTGGGGCTCGACGCCGCGAGGAGCATGCTCGAGCAGTGTCGTCAGGTGGCTCCGGGTGCGCTGCTCGTCCAGGGCGACCTCGAAGCTCTCCCGTTCGGCGTTGGGACGCTCGCCGGCGCCTGGGCCAACATGAGCTACCTCCATGTGGCTCGCACCGGGCTCCCGTTGGCGCTGGCCGACTTGCACGGTGCGCTGGCCGTGGGCGCCCCGCTCGACATCCAGGTGCTCCACGGCGACTACGAAGGGAACGCGCTGCCCGACGACGACGTAGGCGGGCGCTTCTTCGCCGCCTGGCGACGCGACGACTTCGAGGACGTGTTGACCGGAGCCGGCTTCGCGCCGTCCGGGCTCACCGTCGACAACGACGTGGTCCGCGCCCGCGCCATGCGGGCTCGCACGCTCCCCGACTTCGTCGGCCCGGGCCTGACCCTGCTCGTCGTCGGGCTCAACCCCAGCCTGTATGCCGCTGATGCCGGAGTCGGCTTCGCCCGGCCGGGCAACCGCTTCTGGCCCAGCGCGCTGGCCGCCGGTCTCGTGACCCGAGACCGCGACCCGCGCCACGCGGTGTTGGTCGACGGCGTGGGCATGACCGATCTGGTCAAGCGGGCCACCGTGGGCGCCGGTGAGCTCAGCCGGGCCGAGTACCGGCTCGGGTTGGCCCGCGTCGAGCGCCTCGTGCGGTGGCTCGCACCCGGAGCCGTGTGCATGGTGGGCCTGGCCGGTTGGCGTGCGGCGGCGGACGATGCCGCCCAACCCGGGGTGCAGCCTCGGACACTCGGGGAGCGGCCGGTGTACGTGATGCCCTCGACCAGCGGGGCCAACGCGCATGCTGGTCC
>DATGGF010000313.1:0-7470 GCA_035308625.1 Acidimicrobiales bacterium
CGACTACTTCACCGTGCACGCCGGCGTGCTCCTGCGCTACGTCCCACTCACGGCGCGACGCGTCACCGGCATCGTGAGCCGCGGCGGCTCGATCATGGCCGCCTGGTGCCTGGCCCACCACGAGGAGAACTTCCTCTACACGCACTTCGAGGAGCTGTGCGAGATCATGGCTGCCTACGACGTCGCCTTCTCACTGGGCGACGGCCTGCGCCCCGGCTCGGTGGCCGACGCCAACGACGAGGCCCAATTCGCCGAGCTGCAGACGCTGGGCGAGCTCACCTCTGTGGCGCAGGGCCACGGGGTGCAGGTGATGATCGAAGGCCCCGGCCACGTGCCCCTGCACCGCATCGCCGAGAACGTGACGCTCCAGCGCGAGCTGTGCGCCGACGCCCCCTTCTACACGCTGGGCCCGCTCACGACCGACGTGGCGCCTGGCTACGACCACATCACCTCGGCCATCGGCGCGGCCGTCATCGGCATGCACGGCACGGCCATGCTCTGTTACGTGACGCCGAAGGAGCATCTGGGCCTGCCCGACCGCGACGACGTCAAGGCCGGGATGATCGCCTACAAGATCGCCGCCCACGCCGCCGACCTGTCCAAGGGCCACCGCGGCGCTCAGGCATGGGACGACGCTCTGTCGAAGGCCCGCTTCGAATTCCGCTGGGAGGACCAATTCGACCTGGCCCTCGACCCGGACACGGCCCGCGCCTACCACGACGAGACGCTCCCGGCCGAGCCGGCCAAGACCGCCCACTTCTGCTCCATGTGCGGGCCCAAGTTCTGCTCGATGCGCATCAGCCACGACGTGCGCCGCCTGGCCGAGGAGCAGGGGACCACGCCGGAAGAGGCCCGTCAACAGGGCATGAAGGCCAAAGGGGTCGAGTTCGTCACGGCCGGGGCGTCGCTGTACGTGGCCTCCTCGACGTCGCCCTCCGACGAATCTGAGGGCTGAGCCGGCCCCGAAGCTGCTGTTTCGCGGCGGGGACGGCTAGACTGTGTTTGCGTGCCGCGGCCATCGGGGTGGCGGCGCGGGGTCTTCCTCACCAGCTCGTCGTGTGCCCTGCGGGGCGTCTGCCGAGGCTCCCAGAGGCGGACCCGCACCGGCGGCCGAGAGGCGGCCGTCGTAGCAGACACCAGCGAGACGGAGTGACAAAGACCACCATCCGCACGTCCGAGGACGACGCGCCCATTCCCGCCGCCGTAGCGGCGACCACCTTCGAGCAACTCGGCGTGGCACCCCCACTGGTCGAGACGCTCAGTTCCCAGGGCATCACCGTGCCCTTCCCCGTGCAGGCCCTCACCATCGGCGACGGCCTTGCCGGACGCGACGTCTGCGGCAAGGCCAAGACCGGCTCCGGCAAGACGCTCGCCTTCGGCCTGCCGCTGCTGATGCGGGTGAGCAAGGCAGCCGAGCGCCGGCCTCGCGCCCTAGTGCTCGTCCCCACCCGCGAGCTGGCGCTCCAGGTCGGTGAGGTCATGGCGCCGCTGGCCGCGGCCGTCGACCGCCGCGTCGTCGTCGTCTACGGCGGCGCCGACATCGAGCGACAGGTGAAGAAGCTGCACAAGGGGGCCGATGTCGTCATCGCCACACCGGGTCGTCTCATCGATCTGGGGGGGCGCGGTGAGGTTTTCATGGACGACATCGAGATCGTCGTGCTCGACGAGGCCGACCGCATGGCCGACATGGGGTTCCTGCCCCAGGTCGACTGGTTGCTCCGGCGGATCAAGGGCGCGCACCAGACGATGTTGTTCTCGGCCACCCTCGACGGTGACGTGGACCGCCTGGTCAAGCGCCACCTGACCGACCCCGTGCGCCACGAAGTGGCGTCGGCCAACGTCACGGTGGAGTCCATGGAGCATCGCTTCCTGCAGGTGCACCAGATGGACAAGGTGAAAGTGGCCGCCTCCATCTGCCGCAATGCCGCCAAGGCGCTGGTCTTCGTCCGCACCAAGCGGGGGGCCGACCGCCTGGTCGAACAGTTCCGCCGTGAGGGCGTGCGGGCCGCCGCCATCCACGGCGACCTGCGGCAGTCGAGCCGGGAAAAGGCCCTCGAGGACTTCACCACAGGACGGCTCCACGTGCTCGTGGCCACCGACGTGGCGGCCCGCGGCCTCGACATCGACGACGTCGACGTCGTGGTCCACTACGACCCCCCCGAGGACCACAAGGCCTATCTCCATCGCTCGGGTCGTACGGCGCGCGCCGGGGGAAGTGGGGTCGTGGCCACGCTGGTGTTGTGGGACCAGATCCTCGAGGTGGAGCGGATTCAGAAGCGCTTGAGCCTGCTCCTGCCCATCGTCGAGGTCTTCTCCAACGATCCCCGGCTGGCCGACCTGGCGGCGTGGTCAGCGGCCGACGAAGGCGCCGCCTGATCCCCATGGCGGAGCCGGTCATGGTGGTCGAAGAGACGCCGGTCGGCGTCGAGCGCATCCTGGTCGTCACCGCGCATCCCGACGACGTCGACTTCGGGGTGGCCGGGTCGGTGGCCGCCTGGGTCAAGTCGGGGGTCGAGGTCGTCTACTGCATCGTGACCGACGGGGACGCCGGCGGTTCCGATCGCACCATGGCCCGGTCCGACATGGCGAAGTTGCGCCAGGAGGAGCAGCGGGCCGCGGCGTCGGAGGTGGGCGTGACCGACGTCGTCTTCCTCGGCTACCCCGACGGCCGTCTCGTCCCCAGCCTGGAACTGCGCCGTGACATCAGCCGGCAGATCCGCCGCGTCCGGCCGCAACGGGTGGTGTGCCAGTCGCCCGAACGGTTGTGGGACCGCCTTCCGGCCAGTCATCCCGACCATCTGGCCGCGGGCGAGGCCGCCGTGTGCGCCGTGTACCCCGACGCCCGCAACCCGTTCGCCCACGCCGAGTTGCTCGACGACGAAGGCCTCGAGCCGTTCTCGGTCCCGCAGCTCTGGCTCATGGCTTCGCCCCAGGCCACCCACGTCGTGGACGTGACCGACACGTTCGGGCACAAGATTGCCGCGCTGAAGCGCCATCGCAGTCAGGTGGGTGACGGCGCCGATCTCGAAGAGCGCATCCGCGGCTGGCTGTCGGCCGGGGCCCGCGCTGCGGGCCTGCCCGAGGGCCGGCTGGTCGAGTCGTTCCGCTCCATCGCCGTCCCCTGATCCCGGTCCGGCGTCCTGGCACCGGTTGCCGCGGGACCTGTCAGACCCAGGTCACGTCCTCGTGCCCGTCGTCCCCGAGCGACGCGCAGGTGGGGCACCACCAGCGGGCCTCGAGCGGCGTGCCGCACACCCGGTGGCGGGGTCCGCCCTCGTCAGGCCCGGCGTCACGTGCCCCCCAGCGGGTGAGCAGCAGCACGGCGCCGGCCAGCTCGCGGGCGGCCTGCGTCACCGTGTACTCGAGGCGTGGCGGGCGTTCCGAGTAGGGCGAGGCCACCACGAGCCCGTGCTGCTCCAGTCGGCGCAGACGGGAACTGAGCACGTTCGGGGCCACCGCCGGGATCGCCTCCTGGAGCTCGGAGAATCGCCGGGGCCCCGCCAGCAGGACTTCGATGACCTGCAGGGTCCAGCGGTCGCCCACCTGGGCCATCGCCACGTCGAGGGCGGAGACCCATTGTTCGTCCCGTCGTCTCTCCCGGCCCGACGCCCGTGGTCTCGGCATGCCATCTATAGTAACTTGCAAGTCACTAGTAACTGCGTTCTGGAGGTCGAATGATGGCATCGAGCCTGGTGGAGTTGTCAGAGGCGGTGGCCGGCGTGGTCAGCCAGCTGAGCGGGTCGGTCGTGGGGATCGGCCGCCGGGGCAGCGGGGTGGTCACTGCCGAAGGACAGGTGGTGACCAACGCCCACAACCTGCGCGGCGACGAGGTCGAGGTGACCTTCGCCGACGGCCGGCGGGCCGCGGGCCAAGTGGCCGGGGCCGACGGGCAGGGCGACCTGGCGGTGGTCACCGTGGACACCGGCGCTGCGCCGGCGCCGGCCTTCGCCGGCACCCCGGCCGTGGTGGGCCAAGTGGTGGTGGCCCTGGCCAACCCGGGCGGGCGGGGTGCCCGGGCCAGCCTGGGGCTCATCTCGGGAGTGGACGTGGCTTTTCGCGGGCCCGAGGGCCGCATCGTGCGCGGCGCCATCGAGCACACAGCGCCGCTCGCCCGCGGGTCGTCGGGCGGTCCGGTGGTCGACGCCACCGGCGCGCTGCTCGGCATCGACACGCACCGCATCGGCGAGGGCGCCTACCTGGCCGTCCCGGCCGACGCCGCGCTACGGACGCGCCTCGCGGCACTGGCGCGCGGCGAGGTACCGGTGCGCCCCCGCCTCGGCGTAGCCCTGGCCCCGTCGCACGTGGCCCGGCGACTGCGTCGTTCGGTGGGCCTGCCCGAGCGTGCCGGGCTCCTCGTGCACGGGGTGGACGAGTCCGGGCCGGCCGCCGCCGCCGGCGTCCTTCCGGGCGACCTGGTCGTGCGGGTGGCGGGTACCGACGTCAGCTCGGTGGACGACCTGGCCGACGCGCTCGAGCGCGCCGGCGCGGGCGCCTCGGTCGAGCTGGGCCTGGTGCGCGGAGCCGAGGAGCGGTCGGTGACCGTACTGCTGCCTGCCGCCTGACGGCGCTGCTGCCGGCCGCCTAACGGCCCTGCGCTCGGCCGGCCGCGCCGATCAGAGCTCGCGCTCGTACACGAACATCACCGCGCCGGAGTCGTCCGGCGTGCGGTTGGAGAAGCCCAGGCTCTCGTAGAGGCGTCGTGCCGCGGTGTCGGGCTCGTCGACACCGATCTCCATGCTGTCGGCGCCTCGCCGGCGTGCTTCGTGCAACACCGCCTCCATGAGCGTCCGCCCGACGCCGTTGCCGCGCCGGTGGGGGACGACGTACAGCTCGGCCAGGTAGCTCTCGAGACCGGGAGTGAAGATGGCCGGGCGCAACCGGAGCACGGCGACGCCGTCGGGCCCGTCCCCGGCCACGAGCACCACGGTGTCGCCTCCGTCGATCAGCGCACCGATGCGCGCGGCGAGGACGGGAGGGTCGGGGGTGGCGTCACCGAACTCGCGGTTGAAGTCGTGCAGGAGCTGGCCCACGGCCGGCGCATCGCCGGCTGTCGCCACGCGCACCTGGGGACCGGTCGGCACCGTCACCCCGCGCCGGTCAGTGGTCGCCGCCGGCCCAATCAGCGATGAACCGGGTCTGCTCCTCCACCGACATGCGCCCCAGCGCCGTGGGGAACGCATGGAAGGCGTGCGGGCCCTCGGGGTAGACCCGCAGGGTGGCCGGGGAACCCGCGGCCTCCCACCGGGCCGCCATGAACAGCGAATCGTCGAGGAGCGGGTCGAGCATCCCCACCGTGAACAAGGCGGGAGGCATCCCCTGAAGCGAGGCGTACAGCGGCGAGATGTCGGGACGGCGGCGTTGCTCGGGGCTCAGTCCGGGGAGGAAGTTCTCGGTGAACCACTCCACGATCGGGGTCGACAGGACAAGATTTCGCTCACCCCATCGCCGCGTGCTCGGCGTGCCTGACAGGTCGTACGCGCCGAACACCAGGTTCGCCCCCGCGAAGCGGTCCAGCGCGTCGTGGCGGTCGCGCACACGCAGCAGGGTCGACACCGACAGATGGGCGCCGGCCGACTCGCCGCCGATGAGCAGCCGGTCCGTGCCGAACTCCGACGCCGCGGCGCCGAGCAACCACACCGCCGCCGCCTCGCAGTCGTCGGGCCCAGCCGGGAACGGGTGCTCGGGGGCGAGCCGGTAATCCGCGCTCACCACGGCCACGCCAGCCTGGGCGGCCAGGGCTTCGAGCAGAGGGTCGTGCTCCTCGGCCGAGCCAAGCGTCCACCCCCCGCCGTGGATGTGCAGGTACACGGCGTCGGGGTCGCGATCGGGCACGACGACGCGCAGCGGCACGGGCCCGGCCGGACCCGGGATGACGCGGGTCACCGCCTTGTCGGATCGGACGATCGGTCCCCACAGGCCCTTTCCTTCCGATCGGGCCTGACGGGTCACCGCGGCGGGGACCTGATGGACGGGTGCGATGGAGGCGAGCAGCGCTTCGAGCTTGTCGTTGGCCGTGCGCACCTCGTCGAGCACGGCTGCAGGCACGTCGACCAGCACGACGCCGACCCTAGCGATCGGCCGTCAGTGGTGCTTGCCCGGCGGCGGTGGCGCCAACGTCTGCTGGTCCTGCGGCGACCGCGCGGTGGTCGTCGGGTTGGCGACGCCCAAGGCTGCGGCCAGTGCGGCCACGTCGGACGACAAGGCCGAGGCGGTCTGAGCACTGGCCTGTCCCGACTGCGCCGCTTGCGCCACGGCGTCATCGATGGCGCCGAGCGCGCGCGAGGCGGATGCCGAGTCCCCCTGGGCCGCCGCGGCCAAGGCCTGCCCGAGTTGGTCGAGGATCGAACGGCCTACGCCGGTGCCGAGCGTCCCCGCGGCTTCGGCCTGCTGGACGTCGCGCACCAGCTGGCCGGACGCGCTGCTGGCGCTGGGTGCCGTCGTCGTGGTCGTGGAGGTGGTTGACGTCGTGGTGGTCGTGGTGGTCGTGGCGCCGTGACGGGCGGCGGGGGCCGGGCCCGACAGCGCCCAGGCCAAGAGACCCGCCAGCAACACGACTGCGGCGGAGACGAGAGCGGGGGCGAGCCAGCGCCGGTCGCGGCCGCGTCGCACCACCGGGGGCGGCCCGAACATGGTGGGCGTGGCCGTCCCGGCGCGGGTGGCGTCGGCGTCGGCCAACGCCGCTGCCGACCCGTTGCCTGTGCCGGCGACGGGGACGGTGGCGTCGGCCGGCATCGCCGGCGCGGCCACGGTCATGGCCGGTGCGTCGACCGGTGTCCACGGACGGCGGTACGCCGGCGCGGCGAGCATCTCGGCCACCTCGCCCGCCGACGGGCGGGCCCCGGGATCGCGCCGGAGCATCCCGCCGAGGAGGATCCGCCACGGCCCGGGCAGATGCTCGGCCGACGGCAGCTCCCCGCGCAGGCGCCGAGCCACCACCTCAGCCGGCGAGCCTTCGAAGACGCGCCGGCCGGTCATGGCCTCGAGCAAGATGGCGCCGAGCGACCACACATCGGCCGACGGGCCCACCCGATGGTGCTCGAGTTGCTCGGGAGCCATGTAGGCGGCGGTGCCGAGCGTCGTCCCGGTCATGGTGAGGGTGGACGCGTCGACCACCTGGGCGATCCCGAAGTCGGCTAGCCGGGCGCGCGGTCCCGGCCCGAGCAGGACGTTGCCCGGCTTCACGTCACGGTGGACGATCCCCTGGTCGTGCACGTAGGCGAGCGCCTCGGCCAGGACCGCTCCCAGGGCTGAGGCCCGGTCCGGGGGCAGCGGTCCCCGGCTCAACCGGGCCGACAGGGTGGGTCCCTCGACCAGCTCCATGACCAGGAAGGGCTGGCCCGCGTGCACCCCGGCGTCGAGCACACGCACCAACCCGGGATGGTCGAGCCGGGCCACCGCCGCGGCCTCCTGGGTGAGGCGACGGGCCAGCTCCGGGTCGGTGGAGCGCACGAGCTTCACCGCCACGTCGGG
>DATGGF010000314.1:0-8368 GCA_035308625.1 Acidimicrobiales bacterium
CCGGAATTCGTCACCGGCGACGGCCCCGGGTCGGCCGCCAAGGCAGGGGGCTGACGGGTGCCCCCGTTGGGGGCGTACGCCGTGGTGGCGGCGGTGGCCGCCGTGGCGACGTACGTGACCCTCTTCCCGGTGCGGCGGCTGGCCGGGCGCATCGGCTTCGTGGCCGAGCCCGACGAACGTCGCATCCACGCCCGCGTCACACCGCTCGGTGGCGGGGTCGCCATGTTCGTCGCCTTCCTCGTGGCCATGCTCCTGGCGTCGCTCCTCCCAACCCTGCAGCCGATCTTCCAAGGCTCGTCCGAGCCGCTGGGACTGGTGCTCGGAGCCAACGTGATCTTCACGGTGGGATTGATCGACGACTTTCGAGAGATGTCGGCACCGGCCAAGGTGGCCGGCCAGGTCCTGGCGGCCATGATCCTCGTGTTCCTCGGCGTGACCATGTTCCAGTTCAAGATCCCGCTCGTCGGGTTCCTGGTGCTCTCGCCCCAGATGACCCCGTTGCTCACCGCGGTGTGGGTGGTCGTCATCACCAATGCGGTGAACTTGATCGACGGGCTCGACGGGTTGGCCGGTGGCGTGGTGGCCATCGCCTCGGGCGCTCTGGCCATCTACGGCCTGAGGCTCATGGACCTCGGGGTGCTGCCTTCGGACAACATCGGCCCGTTGGTGGCGGCCATCGCCTTCGGCGTGTGCCTCGGCTTCCTGCCCCACAACTTCCACCCGGCCCGGGCCTTCATGGGGGACGCCGGAGCGCTCTTCCTCGGGCTGTTGATGGCCTCGTCGACCATGGTCATCGGCGGACGGACACCCGAGTACAGCGGGCAGGCCTACTTCTTCTTCGCCCCGCTCTTCATTCCCGTGTTCATCCTGGGCGTGCCTATCGCCGACATGGCCTTCGCTTTCGTCCGGCGCACCGCCCGGGGCACGAGCTTCCACACCCCTGACAAGGACCACCTCCACCATCGGCTGCTGCGCTTGGGACATGGCCCGCGCCGGACGGTCGTCATCCTCTGGGCCTGGACGGCGGTGTTCTCCGGGCTCGTCCTCTACCCGCTCTTCGGCCAGAAGGGCAACGGGGTCATCCCCTTCGGGGCGCTCGCTCTGGCCCTGGTGCTCTACACGCTGTTCCACCCGGGGCTGCGCAAGGCGAATGGCAACGGCCACGGCGCCGCCCCGGTCATCCGGCCGGCGTCGGCGGGGTCGCCCGGCACCGGGCCCGAAGCGGCCGAGGGGTCAGTTCGGGCGCCGGAAGCCCGTATGGAAGCGGGCGCGCACGCGTCGTCTGACGGGCACTCAGATGTACCGGTCCGGCCGGGCCGCCACCGGGCCCAGGCCGGGCGCGCCGAGGGCATGGCGAGGCACCGCTGAGGCAGTGCCGGGGCCGGTGTGCCGGGCCCGCTCGTTTTGCCGTTCACAAGCGGCGGGTGCGATCATTTGGGCCGTGCCGAATCCCCCCCTCGCCGCTGCTCGCGGGCGGACGCCGGGCATCGACCGGGCGACTCCGACCGCCGTGCACGACGAGTGAACCCGGACCGATCGGGTCATGCGCTCCACCGCGTCGGCTGACGCGCGCCGGGTGACAGGCGATGGACGAGAAGCCGTCGCCCGGGATCTTCGATCTCATGACCATGGGTGTCTCCTCGGCGGCGATGGTCGGTGTGGCGACGGCCATCGGGTTCGCGATCGACGACTGGCTGCACTCGAGCCCGGCGGCCACGCTGGCCGGACTGGCCTTCGGCCTGGTGGCCGGTGTGGCCAACATGGTCGTGCACATCCGGCGTTATCTGTAGCCCCGGGGCCCCGGTAGCCCGGCCATGGTCAGCGCCTTCTCCCAGTTCTCGCTCCCTCAGATTGCCTCGGTGGCCCGGCGCACTGCGCTCGCCGCGGCCGGAGTCGGCGCTGCCGCGCTGGTGGTGCTCGTCCTCGTGGGCCACGCGCTCGTCGGTTTGGGCGTGTGCGTGGGGATGGCCATGGCGTTGGGCAACTTCCGCATGATCTCGGCCACCACGGCCAAGGCGGCCAGCCAGAAGCGCGAGAACAACCGCCGCCCGCTGGCCGTGAACACCTTGGGCCGGTTGGGAGTGATCAGCGTCATCGCTCTCGGCTTCGTCTTCCTGTCGCGGCCTTTCGGGTTCGGCATCATCGTGGGGCTGGCCGTCTTCCAATTCCTGCTCCTGGCCAATGTCGTGGTGTCGATGCTGCGCGATCCCGCCTTCGCCCCGGCGGCGGGCCTGGAGGAGGCCGGGGACGGCGACGCCCCGGAGGCGCCGTGATCGGCGCTCCGCGGCTGCTGGCGGCGAACATCGACGTGGGTACTCACGTCGTGCGAGCCGGGTTCAACCTCGACACCATCTGGGCCACCGCCCTGGCCGCCATCATCGTCATCGCTATGGGCGCGTACCTGCGGACGCACGCCACCTCAGGAGTCCCGGGCAAGCTCCAGCTGGCGTGGGAGGCGGCCGTAGAGGCGGTGACCCGACAGGTGGAGGGATCCATCGGCCCTCGCGGTGTCCGCGTCGTCCCCCTCGCCCTGGCCCTCTTCTTCTTCATCCTCATCGCCGACTGGTTCTCGGTGCTTGGGATCGGCTCCACGGTGGAGTGGCTCGGGCCCCCGACCGGCGATGTCAACCTGCCCCTGGCCCTGGCCATCGTCGTGATCATCCCCGTGCACCTCGCCTCGATCCGGATCCGGGGCTTCGGCGGATATGTGAAGCACTACTTCACGCGACCGTTCTCGCCCAAGCTCTTCTTCCTGAACGCCTTCATGAACGGCATCGAGGAGCTCGTCAAGCCGATCACACTGACGCTGCGGCTCTTCGGCAACCTGCTGTCGGGCGGGCTCATGCTCGCCTTGATCGCCGCCCTGGGCGCCTGGAAGCTGGGCGTGATCCCAGTGGGGAACATCCTCAACTTCCCGCTGGAGATCATCTGGAAGGTGTTCGACCTGTTCATCGGCGCGATCCAGGCCTTCATCTTCGCCCTGCTGACCATCCTCTACTTCGATACAGCCATGGCCGACGGCCACGCCGAGGCGCATTGATGCCGGCGCCGGCAAACCTGATCTTCCGAATGCAACCAATGACAAAGGAGCGCAGTGATGTCTGATACGGGACTGGACCACGCCATCGGCCTGGCCGGCGCCATGGTCGGCGGCGGCTTGCTCATGGGCGGCGGCGCCGTCGGGGCGGCCATCGGCGACGGCCTCGCCGGGAGCCAGACCATCGCCGGTGTGGCCCGCCAGCCCGAGGCGCAGGGACGGCTCTTCACGATCATGTTCCTCACCGTCGGCCTGGTCGAGGCCATGTACTTCATCAACCTGGCCTTCACCGCGCTGTTCGTGTTCGCGCTGTACAAGAAGTCCTGAACCGCCTCGCGGTCCGACCCCACCGGGGAGACCAATCATGACGAGCAGCATCTTTCTCATCCCCAACGCCACGCTCATCGTCGAGGTGGTGGCGTTCCTCGTGGTACTCGGCTTCTTGTCCCGCTATGTCCTGCCGCGGGTGAACCAGGCCATGAGCGACCGCCAGGACCAGATCCGACAGTCGCTCGAGGCGGCCGAGCAGGCCAAGGCTGAAGCCGACGAGACCCGGGCCGAACGCCAGGGGATCCTCGAGGAGGCCCGGCAGCAGGCCCGCCAGATCGTGACTCAGGCCAACACCAGCGCCGAGCGGGTGCGGGCCGAGGCGGCCGAGCGGGGCCAGCAGGAGTACGAGCGCCTGGTGGCGAGCGCCGAGTCGGAGATCGCCCTCGCCCGCCAGCGGGCCATCGAAGAGGTGAGTGGCCGGGTGGCCGGCCTGGTCATGTCGGTGGCCGAGCAGGTCATCGGACGCGAGGTCGACGCCGAGGCCCACCGTGCCCTGATCGACGAGGCGGTGGCCGCGCTGCGGGCGTCGGCCGACACCTCGGCCGCCGGCGCGCCGAGCTGAGGCTGCACCGACGATGCACCCTTCACTTCGCGGCTACACCACCGCTGTGCTCGGCGATTCGGCCGGTGAGCCGACGGGCGCGCGCGTGGCCGACGAGGTGAACGCCGTCCACCACCTGGTGTCACGGACCAACGACCTGGCCGTCGCCTTGACCGACTTCGCCGTCCCCCTGCCCGCACGGCTCGCCGTGTTGCGGGAGCTTCTGGGGACGAGGGTGGACCCGATCGTGCTGCGCCTGGTCCTGCGGGCGGTGCAGACCGAACGGCCCGAGGAGCTGCCCACCGTCCTCCACGAGCTCTACGAGTTCTCGCGCCACCTGCACGAGTTCGGTCCCGACGAGCTCAGGGCCGAGGAACCGCGCATGAGCCGCACCGCCTGGCGTGAGTACGCCGCCGGGTTCGCCGCGGCGGTCTTCGAGGGCATCGAGGAAACGGCCGAGATCGAGGAGATCGAGGACGAACTGTTCCGCCTGACGCGCATCGTGGAGTCGAGCCCAGCGCTCCGGTCGGCGCTGTCGGACCCGAGCTCCCCACCGGCCGCCCGCCAGACACTGCTCGGCGAGCTCATCAGGGGCAAGGTCCGGCCCGCGACCATGCGGCTCGTTGCCGTGCTCCTCGAGGGACATGTGCGCGACCTGGTGGCCTCCATGGACTGGCTGGTCGAGCAAGCGGCCCAGGCCCGGGGGTGGCGGGTGGCCCGGGTGCGCGCGGCGCGGCCCATCGACGAGGACGAGCAACGGGGACTGACCACCGCCATGGAGCATCTCACCAATCAGCCGGTGGAGCTGCAGGTCACCGTGGACGCCGAATTGCTGGGCGGCGCCGTGATCCAAATCGGCAACCTGCTGGTGGATGCCAGCGCCCGGCACCGACTCGAACAACTGCACGAGCACCTCCTCGGAACCGAGGGGACGACGCGAGGAGCCTTGAACTGATGGCCGAGCTGTCCATCAACGCCGACGAGATCGCCGCCGCACTGCAGCGCCACGTCGCCGAGTACACGCCCGGGGTCGCCACCGAGCAGGTGGGGCGGATCACCGCGGTGGGCGACGGCATCGCCCGTGTGTCGGGCTTGCCCGGCGCGGCCGTGAACGAGCTGCTCGAGTTCCAGGACGGCACCCTGGGGTTGGCGCTCAACCTCGACGAGGACACCATCGGCGCCGTCGTCCTCGGCACCGGCAGCCACCTGGAGGAGGAGCAGTTGGTGCGGGCCACCGGCCGCATCCTCTCGGTGCCGGTGGGCGACGCCCTGCTGGGCCGGGTGGTGAACCCGCTGGGGGAGCCCATCGACGGCAAGGGGACGCTGGCCACCGACCAGACCCGCCGGCTCGAGGTGCAGGCGCCGGGCATCGTGGCCCGCCAGCCGGTGAAGGAGCCGCTGCAGACCGGCATCAAGGCCATCGACTCCATGACGCCCATTGGGCGCGGTCAGCGCGAGCTGATCATCGGGGACCGCAAGACGGGCAAGACCACGGTGGCCATCGACACGATCCTGAACCAGAAGGGCCAGGGCGTGAAGTGCATCTACGTCGCCATCGGGCAGAAGGGCTCGTCGGTGGCGCAGACGGTGGCCACCCTGGCCGCGCACGGGGCCATGGACTACACGGTGGTGGTCGCCGCGCCGGCGTCGGAGCCCGCTCCCTTCAAGTACCTGGCCCCCTACGCCGGGTGCGCCATGGGTCAGCACTGGATGGAGAACGGTGAGCACGCGCTCATCGTGTACGACGACCTGTCCAAGCAGGCCGAGGCCTACCGGCAGCTCTCGCTGTTGCTGCGCCGCCCACCGGGGCGCGAGGCGTATCCGGGCGACGTCTTCTACCTCCACAGCCGGCTGCTCGAGCGGGCAGCCAAGTTGAGCGACGAGCGAGGCGGCGGGTCGCTCACCGCCCTGCCGATCATCGAGACCAAGGGGGGCGACGTCTCGGCCTACATCCCCACCAACGTGATCTCGATCACCGACGGCCAGATCTACCTGGAGTCCGAGCTGTTCTACGCCGGCGTGCGTCCGGCCATGAACGTCGGCATCTCGGTGTCCCGGGTGGGTGGCGCCGCCCAGGTGAAGGCCATGCGTTCGGTGGCGGGCACGCTCAAGATCGACCTGGCCCAGTTCCGCGAGCTCGAGGCCTTTGCCACCTTCGGTTCCGAGCTGGACAAGGTGTCTCAGGCCCAGCTCGACCGCGGGTACCGGCTGACCGAGCTGTTGAAACAGGACCAGAACGCCCCCATGGCGGTGGAAGAGCAGGTCCTGGTCATCTATGCCGGTTCGAACGGCTTCGTCGACGACGTGCCCGTGTCCGAGGTGAAGCGCTACGAGACCGAGATGCTCCAATTCGTGCGTAGCAACCACCCCGAGTTGCTCGAGCAGATTCGCACCGGCGGTGCGCTCCCCGAGGACGCACCCTTGACCAAGGCCCTGCAGGCCTTCCGCAGCGGGTTCGACACCGGCGGGAGCGACTGAGTAGTGGCCAGCGGCCAGGAACGCATCCTCCGGCGGCGTATCCGCAGCGTCCAGGCGACGCAGAAGATCACGCGCGCCATGGAGCTGATCGCCGCCTCGCAGATCGTTCGTGCCCAGCAGCGCATCGCCACCGCCGCGCCGTACCTGCAAGGCATCGCCCGGGTCCTGGCCGAGGCGGCTGCCGACGCCGGCGAGCACGCCGGACGGTTGGTGGGTGTGCCCGAGAACCCGTCGCGGGTGCTTGTGCTGGCGCTGGTGGCTGACCGCGGCTTGGCCGGGGGCTACAACGCCAACGTGCTCCGCACCACCGAGCGGATGGTGCGGGCCGGGCGGTCCTCGGAGGTGGAGTACCGCGTCGTCACGGTGGGGAAGAAGGGGCCGAGCTTCCTGCGCTTCCGGGGCATCGACATCTTCACGTCCTTCCTCGGCTTCTCGGACCGGCCCACCTTTGCCGACGCCCGCCGGGTGGCGGCCGCGGTGACGGCGCCCTTCGTGGCCGGCGACATCGACCAGGTCCTGGTGGTGTCCACCCGCTTCCTCTCTGCCGGTGTGCAGGTGGTGGAGACGCATCAGCTCCTGCCCCTGCCGGCGGCATCAGGCGGTCCGGACGAGGGCGGCGACGAGGCGGAGGAAGCAGGTCGGGCTCGGGCCGGCGCGCCAGCCGACCCGGCGGCCGAGGAGCCGGCGCGCAGCGGCTACACCGAATTCGAGCCGGCGTCGGTTGACCTGCTCGGCGACCTGGTGCCCCGCTACGCCGAGGCGGCCTTGTTCGGCGCGCTGTTGGAAGCGGCCGCGAGCGAGCACACGGCGAGACAACGGGCCATGGCCGCAGCCACCGACAACGCCGAGGAATTGGTGAAGACGCTGTCGCGGGTGATGAACCGGGCCCGCCAGGACGCCATCACCACCGAGATCATGGAGATCGTGGGCGGCGCCGAGGCCCTGCGCCAGGCCGCCCGAAGCGAATGAACGCGTTCGACACCACTGCTTTCGAGACCACACCCGTCGAGACCACACCCTTCGAGACCACACCCTTCGAGACCACAGCACGCATGACACGAGGAGCCCAGGGCGCATGACCACCACCATCGATTCCCCCGCATCGGCATCCGGGCCCGGCGAGCTGGCCGAGGGGCGGGTCGTCGCCATCGCCGGCCCGGTCGTCGACGTGGAGTTCCCACCCCATTCGCTGCCCGAGCTCAACATGGCGGTGGAGATGGACCTCGTGCTCGAGGGAGAGACCGTGACCGTCACCGCCGAAGTGGCGCAGCAGATCGGCGAGGGCCGGGTCCGCTGCGTGTGCCTCAAGCCGACCGACGGCCTGCACCGGGGCACGTCTGTGCGCAACCTCGGACGGGGACTGGTCGTCCCCGTGGGCGACGCCACCCTGGGCCACGTGTTCAACGTGCTGGGCGAGGCGCTCGACACCACCGACATCGGTGCGGTGGAGGATCGGTGGGAGATCCACCGTGACGCGCCGCCCTTCGACGCGCTGGAGCCCCGGGCCCAGATGTTCGAGACGGGCATCAAGGTCATCGACCTCCTCGAGCCCTACGTCCAGGGCGGCAAGATCGGCCTCTTCGGTGGCGCCGGGGTGGGCAAGACCGTCCTCATCATGGAGATGATCAACCGGGTGGCCACCCAGCACGGTGGTGTGTCGGTGTTCGCCGGGGTTGGGGAGCGCACCCGCGAGGGCACCGACCTGTGGATCGAGATGCAGGAGTCGGGGGTCATCGAGAAGGCCGCCCTCGTCTACGGCCAGATGGACGAGCCCCCGGGTGTCCGCCTGCGGGTGGCGTTGGCCGCGCTGACCATGGCCGAGTATTTCCGCGACGTGAAGAACCAGGACGTGCTCCTGTTCGTCGACAACGTTTTCCGTTTCTCGCAGGCTGGCGCCGAAGTGTCGGCGCTCCTCGGCCGCACCCCCTCCGCGGTAGGCTACCAGCCGACCCTCGCGGCGGAAATGGGCGACCTTCAGGAAC
>DATGGF010000315.1:0-1851 GCA_035308625.1 Acidimicrobiales bacterium
TTCACGTTCTCATCGGGCAGGCAATCGGCGCCTCTCGGTTGCCCCCGGATCTCGCCCCTTCTTTAGCCGCCCTTCACAACGATTTCGGTGGCCCTGCCTCCGGAACGGGATGTTGGGCCAACACCCTCGAGACATCGGTACCGAGTTGCGTCTTTGGCGACCCTCAAGGTTCGAAGACCGTCGTCCTCTACGGCGACTCCCATGCGGCCATGTGGTTCAACGCCCTGGACGACATCACGCAGAAGGACCATTTGCGGCTGGTCGTGTTGACAAAGGCAGCATGCGGTGCAGGCTTGCTCCACTTTGGCAACTCTGTCGGTTGGGGTAACCCACAAGGAGAGTACGCTGAATGCGACGCGTGGCACCGTTTTGCATTGAGCCGCATTCAGCAGATTCACCCTTCACTGGTCATCGTTTCTCAAGAGGTCGATTTCGCTCCTGGCCATCGTCTCTTCACCCTTTCGCAATGGCGCAACGGCCTGGAGGCAACCCTTCGACGCATCGTCTCGCCGGGGACCACGGCCCTCGTTCTCGGCGATATTCCCATTGCCGAATGGAACGTAGGCGCCCTCTTCCCAAGGTGCTTGTCGATCAACGCGCAGGCGATCCACCATTGCGTGACCTTCCCGGCATTCGGGCGCAACTACAGGCAGGCCGAAGCACAGGCCGCCGCAAATGTCGGGGTGAGATACGTCAACGTCATCCCGTGGTTCTGCCTGAACAAGTGCCCGGCCGTCATAGGGCACTATGCGGTCTACATGGACCCATGGCACGTCTCCGCCACCTATACCCGCTTTCTCGAACCGCTGCTGGTGAAATCCACGGGCCTCGAGCAGCTGTCGGCGTCCTGAACAGACCAGGGGTAGACTTTGTGGTCGTGACGGCGGGGGGGGCGATGCGAGTCACCCAGGGACGTACGAGCGCTGGCCGTGCGGTTGGAGCGGTAAGCGCCAGCGACGTGGATCCGACCGTGAGTGTGGTCGTTCCGGTCTACAACAGCGAGGGGACGCTGGCGGCCCTCGTTGAACGATTACTTGCCGTCCTGCCCACCTGTGCAGACGCCTTCGAGATCATCCTCGTCGACGACGGTAGTCCCGATTCGAGCTGGGAGACCATCTGCGCGTTGGCAGCTGATCTCCCCCACGTCCGAGGGCTGGGGCTCATGCGCAACTACGGACAGCACAACGCGCTGCTGGCCGGCATCCGTCAGGCCCGGTACGACGTGGTCGTCACCATGGACGACGACCTGCAGAACCCCCCCGAAGAGCTCCCTCGCCTCCTCGAGGCCCTGGCCGACGGTGCCGACGTCGTCTATGGAAGGCCCATGGAAAGGGCACACGGGCTCGGGCGACGACTCTCTTCTCGGGTGACCCGGCTGGTGCTGAAGGAAGCGATGGGCGCCCACGGGGCGGAGATGGTCAGCCCGTTCCGAGCATTCCGCCGCGAGATTCGCGAGGGGTTCTCCGAAGCCAAGGGCCCGGCGGTGAACATAGACGTGCTCCTCAGCTGGTCGACGACACGCTTCCGTTCGATCCCGGTCCGCCACGACAAGCGTGAAGTGGGCCGCTCCAACTACACATTACGGCGCCTCGTGCGCCATGCCATGAACCTGCTAACGGGCTTCAGCACCCAACCGCTGCGCATCGCCAGCATGACGGGCTTCTTCTTCACAATGGTCGGCATCGGCATTCTCGTCTACGTGCTCACCCGCTACATCCAGACGGGGGGCCAGGTCCACGGCTTCGCTTTCCTTGCCTCAATCGTCTGCGTCTTCGCCGGCGCGCAGATGTTCACCATCGGTGTCATCGGGGAGTACATGGCCCGTATGTACCACCGCATGATGGAGAAGCC
>DATGGF010000316.1:0-3555 GCA_035308625.1 Acidimicrobiales bacterium
CCGCTAGGCCGCTGCGGCCCTGGCCCTCGGTATCGTCCGGGGCATGTGCCGCAACATCACTCCACTGCGCGGTCTCGAGCCCGCCGCCACGGCGGAAGAGATCGAAGCCGCCGCCCGCCAGTTCGTGCGCAAGGTCGGCGCGCTCGGCTCCCCGTCGAGTCGCACCGACGAAGCCGTCGAAGTGGCGGTGGCCGCCATCGCCCGGGCCACCACCGAGTTGCTGGCCGGCCTGCCGCCGCGTCGTCAGCCGCCGGTGACACTCCCCCCGTTGCGGAGGATCAACCGGGCGCCAAGCACCTAGGCGGCTCCCGGCCCCAAGGCTTGGCCCCAGGTACTGCGAGATCACGGGCTGGAACGAGCCCAGGAAGTCATCCCAGGCGAGGCCGGTGACGGCTTCGGCCATGGAGAGGGCCCCGGTGCGCACGGCATCGACGTCACCGGTGATGTGCCGGCGGGCCAGTACCGGCTCGGCCAATTCTTTGGTCGAGCGCTCCAGCACTGTGAGGACGCGGAGCAGGTCGCGCCGCGTGTCGTCTTCCTGCCGGTCGGCCAGTGCCGAGAAGAGCGTCTCGCCCAACTCTTCGCCTTCGTACGCCTCACTCACGCCACAGGTCGCCGGCTTCCACGGGGCCGGCCTTACCCTCAGGCCAGCTCGTCGAGTCCCTGGCGGACCCAGGCCTTGAGCTCGTCGGAGCCGGCCCACGGCGCCTGGTCGGCTTCGGCCCGGGCGATGACGTCGTCAGCCGGCGCACCGGCTCGCAGCCCGGCGTACAGGTAGACCAGGGCCGACGAACGCGGTCCGGTCCGGCAAGTGACCAGCGTGGGTCGGGGCAACTCGTCGAGCGAGGCGATCTGGCGCCGGGCCAGGTCCATGTCGAGGGGAACCGGAGGGTCCGACACCACGTTGGCCGACTGCGCCACGGCGGCCTGCACCTGTGCGTAGGACATGCCGCCCTCCATGTCGGCGAACTGCTCACCGCAGAGATAGAGCCACGACGCGGCCCCATGTTGGCGGGCGAATCCCGCCGGGTCGGCGATCAGGCCGCGGTTGGAGACCAGGTCGGTGGGCGTGTCGAATCCGGGCATGAGCCCGAGGCTACGCCCGGGCAGACTGGAGCGCGTGAGGATCGATCCGTCCCCTGTCGGCTCCGAGCTTGACCTGCTCTCGGCGTACCTGGACCTCCAGCGGGAGACCATGCTGCGCAAGGCCGACGGCCTCGACCAGCGGCAGCTGGCATCGCGCCACCTGCCGTCGGGGTTGACGCTGGCGGGCCTCCTCTATCACCTCGCCCTGGTCGAGGAGTTCTGGATGGAGGTCCGCTTCGCCGGGCTCCCCGCACGTGAGCCGTGGGCCGCGGTCGACTTCGACGAGGACCCCGACTGGGAGTTCCGCACCGCGCTCACTCTCGAGCCCGACGAACTGCGCACCCGGTACCGCGACGCGTGCGAGCGGAGCCGCCACGTGGTGGTCGGCGCGTCCGATCTCGATCAGCTCTCGGTCGTGGCCCGGCGTGAAGGGGATCTGTTCTCCCTACGCTGGGTGCTTCTGCACCTCATCGAGGAGACGGCGCGCCACGCCGGTCACGCGGACTTGCTGCGCGAGGCGATCGACGGTCAAACCGGCGAGTGACGCCCGGCTGCGTCAACGCCAGGGAGGGTGCAGCGAGCGCTGGCGGGCCACCCGTTGGGCCAGCACCGTCGTCCCGTTCAGCTCGCGGCGCTCCTCCTCGGTGATGGGCCCGGATGCCCCGGCAGCCGAGGCTCCACCAGCCAGCCACGCCACCACCGAGGCCGGCACCGATGGGGGCGCTCCCGGATAGCGGCCGGCCAAACCCAGCCGTTCCTGGTCGGCGGCCATGCGCTCGGTGACGACGTACCCGGGGTCGACGTTCACGGCGAAGATGCCAGACGAGCCCAGCTCCACGGCCAGGATGCCGGCTACCCGGTGGAACGCACCCTTGCTCGCCGCATAGCCCAGGCCCCAACCGCCTGCCCCCGCCGGCGCCGGCGGATCGCTGGTGGCCACCGCCGAGCTGATGTTGACGATGGTGCCCTCGCCCCGTTCGAGCATCCCCGGCAGCACCGCCTTGATGAGCACCAACTGGGCCAGCACGTTGGCTCGGAGCTTGCGCTCGACGTCGGCCAGGTCGAGGGCGACGAAGTGCTCCATGCTCCCGGGGCCGGTATCCACGGCATCGTTGACGAGGACGTCGACGCGTCCCCAGTGCTCGAGCGTCGTGGCCACCACCGCGTCGAGGGAGGCAAAGTCGAGGAGGTCGCTGGCCAGTGCCAAGGCCTTCGACCCGGCGGCCTCGACCGCCGCTGCGGTGGTGCGCAGATCCTCGGCGGGGCCGTCGCTCGCCGGCGCTTCGAGGGTGCGGGCGGTGACGACGACGTCGAACCCGGCTCGACCCAGCGCGATGGCCGACGCCCGGCCGATGCCCCGGCTGGCCCCGGTCACGAGGGCCACCGGGCTCATCGCCGCGCCGTCAACTTCGCGCCGTCAATAGAGCGGCGACCAACTCGAGGTGCGCAGCAGCTTGCTCTCCCAGCGGTCGCGGTAGGCGAGCGCCTCGTACATGAAGGTCCCCGGGGACCGGTACTTCACGGGAACCTCGGTGGTGAGCAGCCGCAACAGGCCCTGATGGTCGACGATCTTCTGCCAGAGCACCGCTTCCTTGCGCAGTCCCGTCCCGAAGGCGGTGCGGAACACGGCCTGGATGTCGAGCAGCTTCGCCGCCTGCGCCCGCATCGGGCCGTAGTACTCCTTCTCCCAGAAGGCTGTGTACTCCTCCACCGCCACATGTGGCCAGCCGGTGTCCTCCATGAAGAGCGAGAGCTCGTGCTCGGTCACGGTGGTGGGCACGGCGGCGAAGTCCACGTCCTGCATGGGCGACCACTCCACCGGCGTCATGATCTTGCCGGTCACGCCGTGACGGAGCTCGTCGAGGCCGCGGGCCCAGTCCTGCAGGTCGCCCCCATGGACGCGCCGCATGAGCCGTTCCCACGCCGCTCCGTCGCGTAGGGCCGTGATGGTGACCATGTGGTACGCCGGGCCGCTGCCGTGCGCGTGATGGCAGAACCACAGGAGCCGGGCGTCGTCGGACTCGCCCAGCGTCGGCATCCACTGGTCGCGGTAGGCCGATTCGAACTCGTCGGCGTCGCGACCCTTCACCTGGTGTACCTCGTGCAAGAGCAACATGGACGGCGACGCTAGGGCAGAAGCGGCATGACCTGCTCGCCGAAGGCGGCGATCTGGTCGCACAATTCGTCGGCCGAGCGACTGGGAAAGCGCACCTGGATGTGGCTCACACCCAGCTCGGCCCAATCGCGCAGCGACGCGGCCAGCTCGTCGGCCTCGCCGGCCAGGGTGCCCCGGGGTAGCTCCCCTGACGCCGGGCCGAGGTGCATGGCCCCGGCCAGCGCGCCCACCTCGATGGGGATCCCCGGTCGCAGCTCCTCGCGCATGGCCAGGAGCTTGGGCACGAGGACCTCCATGTCGCTGCGCTTGGGCGTCTGCGGCAACCAGCCGTCTCCCCGGGCCGCGGCCCGGCG
>DATGGF010000317.1:0-3135 GCA_035308625.1 Acidimicrobiales bacterium
CCCCGTGACCGCACCGCGGGGGCCACGGCGTCGACCGCCCGTCGGACCCGGGCCGGCAAGGCCTCGGGGTGCAGCCCGTGGAGCAGGAGCAAGCTGGCGACGAGGTCGTCCGCCGCCAGCCGCTCCGCCGCGGCGCGGTCGTCACCGACCAGGAGCTCGAGCGTGCGGGCCAGCCCGGCGCCGTAGAGGTCGGTGAGGGCGCGCACGAGCTCTTCGACGTTGGCCCACGCGCGGGCGCCTACCGCGGCGTGGATGTCGTCGAGTAGCTGCTCGATCCGTTCGCCCGCTGCCCCGGGGTCCATGGCGTCGAGCCTGGCTAGTCCAAGCTCGGTGCGGCGGTCGGCGAGTGGAGCTTCTTGAGCACCTTGCCCTTGCCCAGGTACATGTGCACGCCACAGGGCAGGCAGGGGTCGAAGCTGCGGACGGCCCGCATGATGTCGATGCCCTTGAAGTGCTCGAGGTCGTTCTCCTCGAAGATCGGCGTGTTCATCACCGCGTCCTCGTAGGGGCCCGGGGTGCCGTAGACGTCGCGGGGGTTGGCATTCCACGGCGTCGGCGGGTACGGGTGGTAGTTGGCGATCTTGCCCCCGCGGATCACCATGTGGTGCGACAGCACGCCGCGCACCGCCTCGGTGAACCCGCAGCCGATCCCCTCGTCGGGCACCTCGAAGGGCTCCCACGTCTGGGTGTGGCCCGCCCGTACCTCCGACAGCGCCCGCTCGATGTCACTCAGGGCACGCGCCGCCGCGTAGGCCTGGAAGTACGACCGGGCGCGGTCGCGCTCGATGGCGTTGGACCACTGGGGGATCTTCCACTCGAGCTTGACCTCGGGCTTGAGCGCCGTGCGGGGCAGGTTGATCTCGACGCTGTGACCGGTCGCCTCGATGAAGCCGGTGTGGACCAGCCCCGACAGCGCCGTCGACCAGAGGCGGGCGATGGGGCCGCCGCCCGTGTCGAGGGCCAGGTGGTCCGTGCCGTCGAACCACCGGGGTGACATCACCCAGCTGTACTTGTCGTCGAAGTCGCGCTTTTGCGGCTGGGGGATCGTGGTCTGGTTCCACGGGTGGTTGCGGTCGACCGGGTTGCCCAGCGGGTCCCGGCTGACGAACATCTCCTGGCCCTCCCAGCTGTCGTAGAACGAGCTGCCGAGCAGGATGCGGATGCCCAGGTTGATCTGGACCAGGTCGTTGGTGACCAATTTGCCGTCGACGACCACGCCGGGGGTCACGCCCATCGCCCGGCCCCACTCGGTCATGTCGCGGTAGTTGAAGTTGCACACGTCCGGGTCCTGGAAGGCGCCCCAGCACCCGAGCATCACCCGGCGCCGGCCGACCTCCTCGTACCCGGGCATCGCCTGGTAGATGAAGTCGAACAGGTCGTCGTGCAGGGGCACGACCTTCTTGCAGAACTCCACATAGCGCATCAGGCGGGTGTAGTAGTCCGTGAAGAGCTGGACCGTCGCCACCGTGCCCACGCCCCCGGGGTACAGCGTGGACGGGTGCACGTGGCGCCCCTCCATGAGGCAGAACATCTCCCGCGTCCACCGGCTGACCTGCAGGGCCTCGCGGTAGAAGTCGCCCGAGAACGGGTTGAGGGACCGCATGATGTCGCCGACGGTGCGGTACCCGTGCTCGGCGGCGTGCGGCGCCTCGGTCTTGTTCGCGCGGTCGAGCACGCCCGGGTTGGTCTCGGCGATCATCTTCTCGCAGAAGTCCACGCCGACCAGGTTCTCCTGGAAGATGTTGTGGTCGAACATGTACTCGGCCGCCTCGCCCAGGTTGACGATGAGCTCACCGAGCGCAGGCGGCTTCACGCCGTAGGCCATGTTCTGCGTGTAGCAGGAGCACGTGGCGTGGTTGTCGCCGCAGATCCCGCAGATCCGGCTCGTGATGAAGTGGGCGTCGCGGGGGTCCTTGTCCTTCATGAAGATGCTGTATCCACGGAAGATCGACGAGGTGCTGTGGCAGTCCACGACCTTCTTCTGCGAGAAGTCGATCTTGGTGTAGATGCCGAGGCTGCCCACGATCCGGGTGATCGGGTCCCACGCCATCTCCACCAGGCCGTTGGCGTCCTTGGTCGGCGTCTTGCTCGCCATCGCTCGTTACCTCCACTCGCCTCGATAGCCGGTCAGCAGCTGCTTGCCGCGGGTGCGCCACTTGGGCTCCTCGTCGACGGTGTGCTCGGTGATGCCCCGCAGGCGGCGGATGAGGTTGCCGTACACGCCGCTCGCCATCGTCGACACCCGGGCGCCTGGCGGCTCGTCCATGAACGGCATGAACTTGTCGGGGAACCCGGGCATCGTGCAGCCGATGCAGATCCCGCCGACGTTCGGGCAACCGCCGACGCCGTTGATCCACCCGCGCTTGGGGACGTTGCACTTGACCACCGGGCCCCAGCACCCCAACTTGACGATGCACTTTGGCGAGCCGTACTGCTCGGCGAAGTCGCCCTGCTCGTAGTAGCCGGCGCGGTCGCAGCCCTCGTGCACGGTGTTGCCGAACAGCCACTGGGGCCGGAGGGCGTCGTCGAGCGGGATCATCGGCGCCTGCCCCGTGGCCTGGTAGAGCAGGTAGAGGATCGTCTCGGAGAGGTTGTCGGGGTGGATCGGGCACCCAGGCACGCACACGATCGGGATGCCGGCCTTCGACTTCCAGCTCCACCCGAGGTAGTCGGGCACGCCCATGGCGCCGGTCGGGTTGCCGGACATGGCGTGGATGCCGCCGTAGGTGGCGCACGTGCCCACGGCCAGCACGGCG
Source organism: Acidimicrobiales bacterium (assembly GCA_035308625.1). Taxonomy (GTDB): domain Bacteria; phylum Actinomycetota; class Acidimicrobiia; order Acidimicrobiales; family UBA8190; genus DATGGF01. The sequence goes on from DATGGF010000317.1 coordinate 2,757, forward strand.
AGCGCCTTGGGCGCCAGCCGGTCCAGCCACTCGCTGGTCGTCATGGGCTGGCCGGTGGCCGGGTTGTTGCCGAACCCGCACCAGTAGCCCTCGCTCTTGATCGCCTCGTTGGGGATCGAGCCCTCGACCACGAGGACAAAGGGCTCGAGCTCGCCGCGGTCGGCCTTGAAGAACCACTCGATGAAGTCATCGGCCCCGCCCACCGGCCCGCACTCGAAGTCGATGAGGGGCCAGTGCACCGCGATCTTGGGCAGCCCCGGGAGCGCGCCGAGGGCGATCTCCTCGATGCTCGGCTGCGTCGCCGCCGTCAGCGCGACGGAGTCCCCGTCGCAGCTCAAGCCGGCGTTGATCCACAGGACGTGGATGAGCGTGTCCTCGG
>DATGGF010000318.1:0-1699 GCA_035308625.1 Acidimicrobiales bacterium
CGGAGTCGTACCAACTCCCCCCGAGCTGGGCTCTGGCCGTGTCGGTGATCGCCGTCTTTTCGGCCAAACGCTGACCGTGCCTAGTGACCGTCACCGTACAGCGAACCGTCCCATGACGGCTCCCGGTCACGAGGAACGAAATGAGGTAGTCCTCGGGGTTGGCGGGCGGCGAGGTGCACTGGACGGGCTGGCAGGTCGCGTCGACGTTCCCGGGGATTTCCGGCGCGACCTCGACCTGCCCGACGCTCAACGCGTCACCGGAGGGGACGACGAAACTGAGCACCACGACCACTGCCACGGCCACGGCAATGGCGGCCGCGGCCACGTACCGAAGCGCGCGTCCCTCCATGAGGAGACTCTAGGTCTGAGTAGGCCGGTATTTCGGTCGGCCCCGCTGTCGATTCGGCTCATCGTCTTGTCGGTTCGTCGACGTCGAGGTCGAGGTCACTTCATAGCTGGCAGTTTCGCCCCGAACGCGAGTCGACAGACCGATGTGGTTCGGGCCTGCGGTAGACTCGGGTCGATCGCGCAAGCGTCGGGGACGTAGCTCAGCTGGCTAGAGCACCTGCTTTGCAAGCAGGGGGTCGTGGGTTCGAGTCCCATCGTCTCCACGTCCTCGGGGAGCTTCGACTTCCGATCGGCCCTTGCAATGCAACTGGTATCGCTCGTTCGCTGACTTCCGACCGCGGAGACTGTTACAACCGGGTGGTCCAATTGAGGAGTGACCCTGGCGGCACTCACTGAAGCCATCGACAAGCTTGTGGACGCCGACCCGTTCACGTTGAGCGACGCCGAATCGATCGAGAGCCTGCACCGCGACCTTGCTCGGTTGGAAGCAGTCGTCACTCGCGCCGCGGCCGCCTTCGATGCGGCCGGGTCATGGGCGCCGGATGGGGCCCGTGACGCGGCGAGCTGGCTGGCCGTCCGTTGCCATCTGCCCAAGAAGGAAGCTCGGCGCCGCGTGCGGCTGGGACGTCGCCTCTCTGCGATTCCGTCCTTCACTGACGCCTGGCTCGCAGGAGAGCTCACAGCGGCCCAAGTTGGAGCTGTAGCGCGTCTCGGGCGGACTCCTGTGGTCGAGGCGCTCACCGACCATGAGGAGACCTTGTGCGCGCAGGCCCGCACATTGCGCTTCGAGTCGTTCGTCAAGGCATTGGCGTATTTCGAGCAACTGGCCGATCCCGACGGAATCGAAGCCGACGAGCTGGAGCGGCGGGATAGGCGGTCGGTACACCTGTCTCGCAGCATCTCGGGCCTCTGGTTCGGGCAGATGACTCTGGACCCGATCTCCGGCACCATCGTTGACGACGAGCTGCGGCGGCTCGAGAAGGAGCTCTTCGAGATCGACTGGGCCGCGGCCAAGGAGCGCCTCGGGCGTGACCCAATACCCGCCGACCTCGCCCGGACCCCAGGGCAGCGCCAAGCCGATGCCTTGGTCGAAATGGCCAGCCGCTCTCGTGCCGCCGGCGATGGGAGGCGTCCCGTCCCCCTGTTCTCCGTGTTCGTCGGCTATGAGACCCTCCACGGGCGCATCTGCGAGCTCGCCAACGGCGCTGTAGTCAGCCCCGGGGCCTTGTTGCCGTGGCTCGATCAGGCTCTCGTCGAACGCGCCGTGTTCGGATCTGGGCCGCGCGTCGAGATCGGGCCGGCTACCCGTCTCTACGGTGGTGCCACGAGGCGTGCAATCGAGCTGCGCGAC
>DATGGF010000319.1:0-2758 GCA_035308625.1 Acidimicrobiales bacterium
GGCGGTTTCAACGTGTACCCGGCGGAGGTGGAGGACGTGCTCCTGCGCCACCCGTCCGTGGCGGAGGTGGCCGTGGCCGGCACGCCGTCGGACGAATGGGGCGAGACGGTGACCGCCTGGGTCGTCCCCGCCGGGCCTTCCTCCGGCCGCGATCTCGACACCGGCGAGTTGTTGGCCTTCGCGGCCGAGCAGCTGTCGGCCTACAAGCGGCCCCGCATCGTGCACGTCGTGGGGGAGCTGCCCCGCAATGCCATGGGCAAGGTCCGGCGCAACGAGCTGCGTTCGTGACGCCCGGTCGGCCGAGGTCGCGCCGCTAGGGTGGCCACGGTGCGCATCGCCTTCGGCACCGACGAGGACACCGAGCTCACGCGTTCGGTTGTCGCGCGGCTGCGCAGCGCCGGCCACCAGGTCACTCACCTGGCCGAAGGAGAGGCATGGCCCGAGGTGGGGTCGGCCGTGGGGCGGGCAGTGTCCGCCGGCGAGGCCGAGCGCGGCATCGTGTGCTGCTACACCGGCACCGGAGTGTCCATCGCGGCCAACAAGGTGCCCGGTGTGCGGGCCGCACTGTGCACCGACGGGCCGACGGCGGCCGGGGCGCGGCGATGGAACGATGCCAATGTCCTGGCCTTCGGGTTGCGGCTCACCTCACTCGAAGTGGCGGCGGAGATGATCGACACCTTCCTCGGCACCGCGCCTGACGACGACGAGCTCGCCGCCGTGGCCCGGCTCGAAGGGCCGGTCGTCGGAGGGCCCGGCCCGCGGGCGCCGCGCTAGCGTTCGCCCGATGTCGACCTTTCTGATGCTGTCCACCCTGGGGCCCGACGGTATGGCCACGTTGCGCGAGCACCCGTCGCGGCTCCGTGAGGTGAACGCCGAGGTTGAGGCCATGGGCGCGACCGTCGTCGCTCAGTGGGCGCTGCTGGGGGAGTACGACTTCGCCACCGTCCTCGAGGCTCCCGACGAGCAGACAGTGGTGCGTGTGGCCGTGGCCCTTGGTTCGCGGGGGACGCTCAAGACCCGCACGCTTACCGCCGTGCCCATCGACGAGTTCCTGAGCACTCTGGGCGGGACGTGAGCTTCGGCCTCTCCGACGGGCGTGCGCCTCAGTGCCACCAGAAGTCGTTGCGACGGCGCTCGGGCCTGAGCTCGTCCTCGTCGAAGAGGTCGGGCAGTACGGCACCGTCGGACAGCCGCCGGACCCGGTAGCCGTGCGCATCGACGTGCTCGGCCACTTCGAAGCCGCGGCTCCACTGACCGACGAACCGGCTCCTGACGTCCACCCGCGTTCCGGCCGTCAGGGCAGAGGAGCGGCCCGAGGCCATGGCATCGATCGTATAGGTCATCGCGCACTCCTCCTGTTGCTCCCGCGCCACCCCACGCGTGACGGGCCTCTGCCGATGCCGGGGATCGCGCAACCGGAATTGCAGCGAACGGCCGGGCGATCGACATGACCCAGGTCCCATGATGCGGGTCTCGGAGGCCCGGCTCAAGGGGGTAGGGGACAACAGCCGGACATTGCCTCGGCTCGGCAGCGAGCGCCGCCTGTTGCGAGACGGCTATCGCCTCGTGGCCGGCATCGACGAGGTCGGCCGGGGTGCCTGGGCCGGGCCGCTGTCCGTTGGGGTGGCCGTGGTGGAGCCGGGCCGCCGGCGGGTGCCAGTGGGGTTGCGCGACTCGAAGCAACTGGCCGAGGAGGCGCGAGAGTCGATGTTCGAGCGGGTGGGCGCCTGGTGCGCGGCGTGGGCGGTCGGCCACGCCAGTCCCGGTGAGTGCGACCGGTTGGGGATGACTGCTGCCCTGCGCCTGGCCACCCGTCGCGCCCTCGGGGAGCTGCCCGAGGACGCCCGGCCCGACGCCGTGCTCCTCGACGGCAAGTTCGACTTCGTGTCGCCCCCGCCGCCCGCACAACCGAAACTGTTCGACGACGAGGTCGCCCTGGACGACCAGGCCGACCGTGCCCCCGGGGCCGACGGTGCCCCCGGGGCCGACGGTGCTCCCGGGGCCGATGGCGCCGACCAAGAGGATCTTCCGCAGTTCGTCCCGGTGGTGCGCACCATGGTCAAGGCCGATGCGCTGTGCGCCAGCGTGGCCGCGGCGTCAGTGTTGGCCAAGGTCACACGCGATCGCGAGATGCGCGCGCTGGCCGACTCGTTCCCGCCATTCGAATTCGAGCGCAACAAGGGCTACCCGTCGCCCGTCCACAAGCGCGCCTTGTGCGGTTACGGGTTGAGCGCCATCCACCGGCGAAGCTGGATATTCGCCGAGCACCTCCCCTGGGGCCCGGTGCCGGCTCCGGCCTGATCGCTCAGTTCGCCGACGGCTCCTTGGGTAGTCCGAGGACGCGTTCGCCGATGATGTTGTGGAGGATCTCGTCGGTCCCTCCCGCCACCCGCATGCCGGGCAGGCCGAGGATGAAGCGGCCCCAGGCGTAGGTTCCCCATTCGCCGGAGTCGGCCACCAGCTTGGGGCCGAGGACCGCCGACAAGAGCTCTGACATACGCCGCATGTTCATGGTCAGCGAAAGCTTGGAGATGGACATCTCGGGACCGGGAAGCTGGCCCGCCGCGATGCGGGCCATGGCCCGAAGGTTGGTGTAGGAGGCGACGCGGCCGTTGATGACGATGTCGGCCACCCGCTGCCGCACCAGCGGGTCGCGGTCTCGTCCTTGGTGCCGCACCAGCTCGATGAGGCGCTCGGTGCTCATGTTGCCGCTGCTGCTACCCATGCCGCCACCGATGGCGGCGCGCTCGTTCATCAA
>DATGGF010000320.1:0-3932 GCA_035308625.1 Acidimicrobiales bacterium
CGAGATGCCGGTGGTCGTGCCGTGCCGGTAGTCGACGCTCACCGTGAAGGCCGTGCGCTGCGACTCGGTGTTGGCCGTGACCATGAGCGGCAGGTCCAGCTGGTCGGCGCGCTCGGGGGTGATGGGCACGCAGATGACCCCCGAGGTGTGGGCCAGGAAGAAGGCGATGGTCTCGGGAGTGGCGGCCTCGGCCGCCATGATCAGGTCGCCTTCGTTCTCGCGATCGGCGTCGTCGACGACCACGACGATCTCGCCGCGCCCCACCGCGGTGACGGCGGCCTCGACACGGGCGAACGGCACCTCAGTCCCCCTCGCTCGCTGCGGCCAGCTCGACCCTGAGGTCCGCGCCCACGGGCCGGGCCGAGACCAGCCGGCCGCGCCACAGGGATCCGATGTCGGGTGCCCCCGGCCCGCGGAACATGGCCCGGGCGTCGTCGCCCCCGAAGAGCGCGGGCGCCAGGTACAGCACATAGCGGTCGACGAGACCCTGGGAGTGGAAGGCGTGGGCCACGGTGGCGCCCCCTTCCACCAGCAGTTGCAGCACACCCTTGTGGCCCAGCTCGTCGAGCACGGTGCCGAGGTCCCCGTCCATCTCGAGCGCCGGGTGGACACGGGCACCGTCGGGAGCGCGCCCGAGTACGACGCGCAGGGGCTGGTGGTCATGGACCGACGGAGGCGCATCGTCCCCCCCGGCCAGGCGCACGGTGAGCTCGGGGTCGTCGGCGCGCACGGTGCCGGCACCCACGAGGACAGCGTCGGATTCAGCCCGAAGGCGGTGGGCATCGGCGCGCGCCTCGGGCCCGGTCAGCCACTTCGACGTGCCGTCGGGCGCGGCGATGCGGCCGTCGAGGGTGGCAGCCAGCTTGAGCACCACCCACGGCCGGCTCGTGCGGCGGTGCTTCAGGTACGGCGCGAGAAGCTCGGTCCCCTCGGTCGCGCCCACGCCGACGTCGACGGTCACTCCCGCCTGGCGCAGGACATCCACCCCGCGGCCCGACACTTGAGGATCGGGATCGAGGACGGCCACCACCACCCGGGACACCCCGGCCTCGACGATGGCCTGGGCGCACGGCGGGGTGCGCCCGTGGTGCGCGCACGGCTCCAAGGTGGCGTACAGCGTGGCACCCCGAGCCCGGGAGCCGGCGGCCGCCAGGGCCATGGCCTCGGCGTGCTGTCCGCCCGGGGGCTGCGTGGCCCCCTCGAACGTGGCGTCCCCCGCGGCGACCACGCAACCCACCCACGGGTTCGGCGAGGTGCGGGCCCGGACCGATGCGGCCAGGGCCAGTGCCCGGCCCATGGCGGCGAGATCCCCGTCCCGTACGCCCTCGAACGCGGGATCGGGGGCCAGTGTCATGGGATCACGATTCTACTTTGCCCCTGGGCAGGCCCTTCTCCGCCGCCGAACGGATCCGGCGGGCAGCCTCCCACGGCTTGTCGTCGCCGAAGATGGCCGACCCGGCGACGAGCACCCGGGCGCCGGCCTGCACCACGAGCGGCGCGGTGTCCTCGTCGATGCCGCCGTCCACTTCGAGGTCCGCGTCCCGCCCGAGGCGGTCGAGCGCGGCACGCACCTGGGCGATCTTGGGGAGGACGTCGCCCATGAAGGCCTGACCACCGAAGCCGGGGAAGACCGTCATGCACAAGACCAGGTCCACCTCGGCCAGGTACGGCTCCACCGCCTCGAACGGGGTGTCGGGGTTGAGGGCCAGCCCGGCGCGCAGCCCCAGGGCGCGGGCCTGGTCGAGGAGGGCCGAGGTGTCGCCCACCTCCACGTGCACGGTGCAGCCGTCGGCCCCGGCGCGGCGGAACGCCTCGAGGTAGTCGCCGGGGTTGGTCATCATCAGGTGGCAGTCGAAGTAGAGCCCGCTGTGTCGACGCAGCGACTGCACCACCGGCGGCCCGATGGTGAGGTTGGGCACGAAGTGGCCGTCCATGACGTCGATGTGGAGGAGATCCGCCTCGGCCGCGACCTCGCCGACCACCTCGGCCAGACCGCCGAAGTCGGCCGACAACAGCGACGGCGCGATCCGCACCATCCGGCCGAGCCTACCGGCCGGTCTCGCCGGCACCGAGGAGCTCGCCCTCGAGCGGCCGGACCCCGTGGCACCAGTCGGCCGCGGCCATGGGCCGGCCCCCCTCGGGCTGCACCCGGTGCAGGTCGAGGGAGCCCGAACCGGTGCTCACCGTGGTGCCGTGGAGCGCACCCGGCGCGCCGGCGGCAGGAGCGGCGCCGGCGCGGGCATCGAGCACGCGCAGGCGACGGTGCCGGAAGGTGGTCCAGGCCCCGTCGAGGCGGACCACGCGCGCCAGCGCGTCAGCCGGCGCGTCCCAGTGCAGACACAGATCGGCCGGCTCGAGCTTGGCCGCATAGGTGGCGTCCCCGATCTGAGCCTGGCCGGGGCCCAGCTCGCCGGCGCCACCGGACAGGAGATCGACCAGCAGCTCGGCGCCCTCGGCCGACAACCGGGCCAGCAACGACGAGGCGTGCTCGTCGGCGCCGATGGGCAACGTCCGCCGGCCGAGTATGGGCCCCGTGTCGACGCCCTCCTCGAGACGGATGACACACACGCCGGTGACGTCGTCTCCGGCCAAGATCGCCCGCTCGACCGGCGCCGCCCCCCGCCAGCGGGGCAGGAGCGAGAAGTGGATGTTCACGAAGTCGAGGGCGTCGAGCACCGGCCGCGGAACGATGCGCCCGTAGGCCACGACCACGGCCAGCTCGACGCCGGCGTCGAGCACGTCCTCCAGGCGGTCACTGACCGGCAGCCCGAGTTCCAGCGCCGCCGCCTTCACCGGGCTGGGGCTGGGGGCCCCGCCCCGGCCTCGTCGGGTGTCGGGCCTCGACACCACCAGGGCCACGTCGTGGCCGGCCTCCACCAGGGAGACGAGCGGCGGCCGCGCGGCGTGGGGCGAACCCAGGTAGGCGAGGCGGCTCAGAGCCGGTGCGTCCCCTCGGTGTCGCCGGTCGTGGGATCGCCGGGCCCGGAGTGACCGGACAGGCGCTCTCCGGGTGCGCCACGAGCATCGGCGTCGCGCCGTTCGCCGGCCGGCACCAAGGAGCCCAGCCCGTCGGGATCGCCGGCGCGCAGGTCGAGGGCGCGGGCCCGCAGGATGCGCTTGGCCTCCCGGCGCTGGTCGTCGTCGAGCCGCTCGACGAGCAGCACCCCGTCGAGGTGGTCGACCTCGTGCTGGAAGACGCGGGCCAGGAACTCGTCGGCCTCGACCGAGATCTCCTCACCGTCGAGGCCGACTCCGACGAGGTGCACCTCCTTGGGGCGCACGATGGGCCACGACAGCCCCGGCACCGACAGGCACCCTTCCTCGAAGGTCCATTCCCCCCGGGCTTCGGCCAGCACCGGGTTCACGATCGTCCGCGGGCCCTCGCCGTGGCCGACGTCGTAGACGAACATGCGCTTCTGGACACCGACCTGGGGAGCGGCCAGACCCACCCCGGGGGCCGCGTACATCGTCTCGGCCATGTCGTCGGCCAATTGCTTGATGCGGCCGTCGATGTCCTCCACGTCGCGGGCCCGTTGGCGCAGGACGGGATCGCCGTAGGTGCGAATGGTGAAGCCGGCCACCCGGTCATGGTACCGGCCGGACCACAAACGCCTGGTCAGGGACTCCCCGGTCCGGCGACGGCGACTTCAGGCGCGCACCGGGTCGACCTCGACCCGCAGGCGGCCCGTTGGACGGGGGGTGGTGTCGAGCAAGTCACACAACGCGCCATGGTGATCGGCCCGCAACGACCACGTCCCGTCAACGGGACCGCTCACCTCGACCGAGCTGCCGGAGGCGGCGGAGACGAGTGCCGGTCCGTAGTCGCCGGCGGCGGGACCCGAGACCGACGCCATGGCGGTCACCGGGGGGAGGCGGAGCTCGGCTCGCACCGGCGCCTCGGCCGCCGCCACCAGCCCGGGGTCGGCCAACAC
>DATGGF010000321.1:0-1767 GCA_035308625.1 Acidimicrobiales bacterium
AGAGGGCTTCCGACCTAGCCGGCGGTCAGCTGGGAGTACCCGGCGGCGTCAAGGAGGCCGTCTAGGGCGGTGTCGTCGTCGGGACGGATCTCGCAGATCCAGCCCCGGCCGTAGGGGTCGGAATTGAGCAATTCGGGGGCATCAGCCAGCTCGGCGTTGACGGCCACCACCTCTCCGGACAGGGGCGCGTAGATCTCGGACACCGACTTCGTGGATTCGACCTCCCCGAGGACCGCTCCGCCCTCCAGATGTGTCCCCACTTCTGGGAGCTGCACGAAGACGACGTCGCCCAACGCATCCTGGGCGTAGTCGGTAATCCCCACCCTTACCGCGCCGCCGGCACGAGCCCACTCGTGGTCCGACGTGTAACGGAGGTCCTCGGGCACCTGCATGGGCGGACCCTACTCCGAACAGGCGGCGGGCCGCCGATGACGCAGCGCCCCGCCGCAAGCGCTCAGTGCAGCATCTGGCGGATACGCACGGCCTGCTCCTGGACGCGGGCCCTGGCCTCGGCCTCGCTCGGTCCTTCCCCCCACACGTGGGTCACCGGCTCCTCGGGATCGGGCACCACCAGCGACCAACCATCGGCCTCGATCAACTTCACCCCGTCGACGAGAACGGTGGTCCGCGCCTTGGCCCGCTCCACCGTGCGGCGCATGACCGTCCCCTTCTGCTCCCATGGGGTGACGACCTCCTCGTGCGCGATGTGAATGGGCGCCAGCTCGCCGGTCAGCTTGGACAACCGGTGGCCACCGGCCGAGAGCAAGCCGAGAAGGTGCACCAATGTGGCCACCGCGTCGAACGCGGGGAGGAAGTCGGGGAAGATGTACCCACCGAACTGGCTGGCGGCGAAGGACACGGCGCCCGACGACGCCACTTCCATGAGATGCGTGGCCGACAACTTGGTCCACACGATGGAGGCGCCCGACTCGGCGCACATGTGCTCGGCCACCCGGGGGGCGGACACCGGGAGTGCCACCGCCGGCGCGGGCTCGGCGTCCAGCACCAAGCCCAGGAGGAGCACCAACGCCTCGTCGTCGCTCAGGATCCGGCCGTCGTCGTCCACCAGGGTGATGCGCTCGCCTCCGGGATCGATGACCGCCCCCAGATGGGCCCCCGACGCCCGCACCAGCTCGGCCACGTTGGCCGCGGCGGCCCGGCGATCGGCGGCCACCACCGCGGCGGTCGCCGCGTAGGGGTTCACCACCAGGACGTCGGCTCCGAGTTTGGCCAACACGTTGGGCATGACGAAGCTGGTGGTGCCGAAGGAGTAGTCGAGGACGATCTTGAACCCGGCCTCGGCGATGGCGGCGGTGTCCACCGTGTCCATGAGCGCGGCCGTATAGAACTCGAGCGCGCGCGGCGGGAAGCCAATGTCGCCGATGTCGGAGGCCAGCGCCCGCCGGAACTCCTCGCGGTGATAGAGCCGCTCGATCTTGCGCTGTTTCGACTCGGCTACGTCGATACCGTCTTGGTCGAAGAAGCGGAGCACCACCGACTGGCTGTCCCCTTCGGCCAGGCGCACCGTGATGCCACCGAGCGACGACCCCGAGCGCACCTGGAAGCGCGTGACCGGGATGGTGGCCACCTCGAGGTCGTCGACGTGGACGCCGGCCGCGTTGCATCCCACCATCACGGCGCGCTTCAGCACCCGTGCCGCCCGGCTGGTGTCGCGCGACGCCGTGATGGTGGAGCCCTTCTCCAACGTGCTGGCCCACGCCATCGACAGGCGCATGACGAGTTCCGGGCTGATGTCCACGTTGGCCA
>DATGGF010000322.1:0-4779 GCA_035308625.1 Acidimicrobiales bacterium
CTGACCTTGTCGTCGGGCTGCAGGTGGTGCGCGAGCTCGTGCCGGAGATCGGCGCCGGCGACGTGCAGGCTGACGACGACATCGCCAAGGTGTCGCTCGTCGGAGCCGGCATGCGCAGCCACCCCGGCGTGTCGGCCACCATGTTCGAGACGCTCGCCGCCCACGACATCAACATCGAGATGATCTCCACCTCGAGCATCCGGCTCTCGTGCGTCGTGCGGGCCGAGCGGGTGGAGGAGGCGGTGCGGGCCCTGCATGAGGCCTTCGGCCTGAACGGGTAGCCGCCGGCAGGCGCCGCCGCCGCGCTCGTCCGGGAGGAGAGGGCCCGGCCGGTAGGATTCGGGCATGCGCGTGGGGGTCGTGGGCGCCACCGGGCAGGTCGGCACCGTCATTCGGCGCGTACTCGCCGAGCGGTCATTCCCGGTCGACGACATCCGCTTCTTCGCCTCCGCCCGCTCCGTGGGACGGCGGCTCGGGTGGGCCGGCGGCGATGTCGGCGTCGAAGACGCCGAAGGAGCTGACTACCGCGGCTTGGACGTCGTGCTCATGTCGGCCGGGGCCACTGCCTCGCGCACGCTGGCCCCCCGCATCGCCGGTGCCGGTGCGGTGGCGATCGACAACTCCTCGGCTTGGCGCATGGACCCGGACGTGCCCCTGGTGGTGCCCGAGGTCAACGCGGCCGATCTGGCCCGGATCCCCAAGGGCATCGTGGCCAATCCCAACTGCACCACCATGGTGGCCATGCCCGTCATGGCGCCGTTGCATCGTGCCGCCGGGTTGCGGCGCATGGTCGTGGCCACCTATCAGGCGGTGTCTGGCTCGGGTGGTGCCGGTGTGGCCGAGCTGGAGGAGCAGCTGGCCAAGACGGCCGAACGGGCCGCCGCGCTCGCCTTCGACGGCTCTGCGGTCGATTACCCCGCCCCCGTCGTCTTCGGCGGGCCCATCGCCCACAACGTGCTGCCTCTGGCTGGCGCCATGCTCACCGACGGCTCCGAGGAGACCAGCGAGGAGCGCAAGTTGCGCGACGAGAGCCGGAAGATCCTGGGCATTCCCGACCTGGCGGTGTCGGGGACGTGTGTGCGCGTCCCGGTCTTCACCGGGCACAGCCTGGCTATCAACGCCGAATTCGAGCGCTCCCTGTCGGCCGAACAGGCCAGGACGCTGCTGGCCGACGCGCCGGGCGTCCGTCTGGTCGACGTGCCCACCCCACTGACGGCCGCGGGCACCGACGACGCGCTGGTTGGCCGGGTGCGCGACGACTCGTCGGTGCGCAACGGCCTGGCGCTGTTCGTCTCCGGCGACAACCTGCGCAAGGGCGCCGCCCTCAACGCCGTGCAGATCGCCGAAGCCCTGCTCGTCTCTTGGTAGCGGCCATGGACGCCACCTCTCTCGATCAGGCGCACGCCGAGGTGCGGCGGCGGCTCGAGAACGTCGATACCGACTCGTGGGGTCTGACCACGCCGTGCGACGACTGGTCGGTGGTGGACCTCGTCCGCCACATGGCTGTGGGCGCCACCATGGCCAGCAGCCTCTTGGCTGGAGAACCATGGAACCGCGAGCCCGTGGTGGAAGAGGTGGCGTCCGCCCCTGACCTGAGAGCCGAATGGGAACGGCGCACCCAGGAGGAGCGGGCGGGATTCGCCGACCCCGGTGCGCTCGATCGCATGGTGGCGCACCCGGTCATGGGAGACATCCCGGCCCGGCAGTTCTTGGGCATGCGAGTGGGCGACGCCGTTCTTCACGCCTGGGACCTGGCCAAGGCGACCGGGGGAGACGTGGAGCTCCCGTCCGGGCTCGTCGCCGAAGTATGGGACTTCATGTCCCCGATGTCGGGTTTCATCGGTGCGAGTGGATTCTTCGGCTCCGGGCCCAGTGGCGACGTCGGCCCCGAGGCACCACTCCAGACCCGGCTGCTCGACCTGTCCGGTCGCCGCCCGTAGGAGAAGCCGCACTCGACCGATCCCGGCAGTTGAGGAGGAGTTGACGCTGCGTAGAGGCTCGCAGGGGAGCTGCGTCGATACCTTTCCGGCCCCAGCTACAAAGAGCTTTGGGTTTTCGTGTGAGGGGGAGCACGATGACGCAAGCAGCGGTCCCTCCGGGTTGGTACCCGGTCGCTCAGGACTCAGCCATGTTGCGTTGGTGGGATGGCGCCCAGTGGACGAGCCATCGCCGGCCCGTGGCCGAAGAGTCGGCGGACGCCGCCGCGCCGGGCACCGATGACTGCCTCGAGGAGGCAACGCGGGCCATCAGCCGGGCCCAGGATTCCGATACGGCCCGATCGTGGCGGGAGGCAGTGCAAGCCGAGCTCGCCGTGCTGGCCATGGTGCAGACGCGTCTGATGGCGGCCGAGGCCAGGGAGACGGCGGCCCACAAGGCGCGAGCGATGGAGCTCGCCTCGGATGCCGCCACCGAGGCGACACTGATCGCCGAGGCGGCCGATGAAGCCACGCGCATGGCCGAGCTCGCGGCCGACGTGTTGCGCCGGGTGGGGCGCGCGGCAGACGAGTCGGCACGCGCGGCCCAGACCTCGGCTCACGCCGCTCTGGTAGCGGCCAAGGCGAGCGCCGCCGCGACGATCAAGGCTCACGATCTCGAGCTGGTCGTCGAGCGGGCTCGCGACGCGGGCACGCATGCGGCTTGGGGCGAAGCCCTGAAGGTCGCCGCCGGGGACGAAGAGGTCGAAGGGATCGAAGCCAGGAGCGCCGGGACTGCCCCGGTGGTCGAGGAGGACCTGGTCTCGGCGGACACCCCGGCCCTGCGCTCGGTGGAGCCGGCCGGAGGACTCGAGGTCGACGATGGCAGCGAGACGGTCCGGCGCCTCCACGAGCTCCACAGTGCCGGGAAGCTGAGCGACAGCGAACTGGAGGCGATGAGCAAGGACATCCTGGGGCCCACCGCCTGAGAGCCGTCGGTCGGACCGGGATCCACCACCTGGGGTCCTGAGACCGCGACGATGGTTGACCCCATGGGCGGAGGCCATCCCCAAAGGGAGTGTGCCCCATGGTCATCATCGTGATGCTTGCCGCAATCAGCGCATGCATTTCCGGGATGTACGCCGTCCACCTGCGAATGCGGTGAGCCGAACGAGGCGCACCGCATTCGATTGGCACCCGGGCTAGGGGGCGACGGCCTCCACGTCGGCCGACAAGGCGGCGATGCGCCGGGCCAGGTTCACCGCGTGGTCGCCGAAGCGCTCGTAGAAGCGGGCCACCAACGCGGCCTCGATGGCCACCGGGAGCGGCATGGACCCGCTGGCGATCTCAGCGGTGAGCGCCACGTGCAGTTCGTCCACTTCGTCGTCGAGCTCCTCGACCTGCTCGGCCACGTCCGGCGGCCTGTCGACGTAGGCGTCGGCGGTGGCCCGCCACATCTCGCACGCCACTTCACCCATCTGCTCCACCAGACCCCGCGCCCGGGGGGAGAGCTCCACCCCGAGCCCCCGTACGGCTCGCCGTGATACGTGCTCGGCCAGATCGCCACTTCGTTCGAGCTCCGGCAGCATCCGCAACACCGTGATGAGATAACGCAACTCCACCGGCCCCGTGGCCCGGTGGGAAAGTTGTTGCTGGGCCAGCTCCTCGACCTCGCGGTACAGCGTATCGATGGCCTCGTCGCTCTCGGCCAAGGCACGGGCCGCTTCGCGGTCCCCGGCCAGCAACGAGTGCGTGGCGCCGGCCACCCCTTCGCCCACCAGGGCGAACAGCTTGATGATCTCGCGGTCGATCCGCTCGATGCTCTGGGAGACCTGGTCGGCATCCCCCCGGTGCAACGCCACTCGTCTCACCACGCTCCGAGCGTACCCGGCGAGGCGCGGGGCGGTCCGGGCCGCTTGGCGCGCGCAATCACCGCTGCCGGGCGGTACCGTCGTCCACAGTGGCCGCCGACGCGGTGCGACAGCGCGAGATCGCCGAGCTGGCCCACCAGCTCGCCGGACTCGGCGGCCGGCGGGGGGCCAGGGTCTTCGCGTTGACGTGGTGGAGCGACCACCTCCTGTCCCGGGCCATGCGCGATCCGGCCTTCCGCGCCCATCTCTTCCGTTTCGTCGATGCCTATCCGTCGCTGGGCCAACCCCGGTCGGTGGTGGAGCACCTGCGCGGTGAGTTCCAGGGTCTGTCGGTCCCGTGGTGGTTCCGCCTCGGCCTCGCGACAGCCGGCGCCCCCGGGGGCGACCGTGTGACGGCGGCGGTCGCCGGCCGGGCGGTCGACCGCATGGCCCGCCAATTCGTCATCGGGACGGAGCCCGGCGAGGTGGCCGGGGCGGCGGGCCGGCTGTGGGCCGGGGGGACGGCGGTCACCGTCGATCTCCTCGGCGAGCACACCTTCAGCGCGGCCGAGGCCTCCCGCTACGCGGCGCGCCTGACCGCCCTGGTCGAGGCCCTCGGTGCGGCGGCCCCGGCGTGGGTGGCGCAGACGCACCTCGAGCGCGACGACATCGGGCCCGTCCCCCGCGCCAGTGTCAGCGTCAAGACCTCCGCGCTCTCGCCTGCCTTCGCACCGCTGACCGCGGGGCCGGCGCTGGCGGCGGCGGAGGAGCTGCTGGTGCCCGTGCTGTCACGGGCGGCCGACCTCGGCGTGTCGGTGTGGTTCGACATGGAGCGCTACGAGGAGAAGGTGCTCACCCAACAGCTGTTCCGTCGCCTCATGGAGCGGCCGGACCTCGAGCACCTCCACGCCGGCATCGTCCTCCAGGCCTACCTGCGCGACGCCGAGGACGATCTCGCCGCGCTGGCACGCTGGGCCGAGGGTCGGCGCATCCCGCCCGGCGTGCGCCTGGTGAAG
>DATGGF010000323.1:0-7059 GCA_035308625.1 Acidimicrobiales bacterium
CGATCGATCCTCCGACATAGACAGCCACGCCGCTTCCGGCCGCATCACCAGCGGCGTAAGCGACGCTCTCCCCTTGGTAGATGTCACTTATGACCCCCAACGCCAGTCCGACTTCATCAAAATCCTCGGCCGCTTTGACGCCGCCGAACTTGAGTGCTGCTGTCAAGAACGAGAGGGCATTGTTAACGGCACTGACGACTGCGTCAGGCGCGAGACTGGCACTAATAGCAGCTCCATGGTCAGGCAAGTCGTTCGGGTGGTTGATCAGGAATTCGCCTGCTCCGATGTATCCCCATCCTTGGCTCTGCGAAAGTGCTTGACCAGTTGCTAGCTGTTGGGCGTCCTGGTAGATAGCCCACCCCGCTAGTGCTGCTGCGATGCAGCTATTGTAGGTTGTCCCGTAGTTGAATTTGTCTGGCGATGCGCACAACCCCAGCGGGTCAGTGCCGTTAACTGGATCATCACTCATGAATGAATAGAGTTGGTGAGTCTCGCTGACGGCGGGATCGATACTTACAAATTGCGCTGTCACTGGGTCATACCACCGATTAACGAGGTAATCGAGACCGAAGAACGGATCTGCATAGCTGCCGTCGAAACCGAACAGCGTGGCCGCAGATCCGCTCTGGATGGACAACTGGCCATACGGCGAGTACGCCGCTTGTTCTTGAAGTTGTCCAAACTGGCTGAACACAAGTTGTACGCCCGACGGCATGGAACTCAGGTAACTGGTGCCGCCTCCTGTTAGCGAGAGCTGCTCGACCGGCGCGGTCCCTCCGAAGAGGGTTGGCCCGTAAATGTAGGCGTTGGCACCGTCAGACAAAAGTAAAGGCGCCTTGCCGAGCGTGTCCCACGTGAAGTTGGCGCTGGTGGTACCGCTGAGACCGTTGTACGTTGCCGAGCGTAGGAGCCCTCTCCCGTCGTAGGTGAAGTCGTCACCGATGACCGGAGTCGTGCAAGTCGGCTGCGAAGTCGAACTCGTCAGCCCGGTGGCGCACAGGTGCCCGTAGGAGTCGTACGCATACACGGTCGACCCACTCGGGACGGTCCCACAGGTCGGTGAGCTGACCGAGGACGGGTTCGACCAGCACCGCTGCCCGTCTGGTGTGTTGGCGAAGGTGGTGGTGGCCGTTTGCCCAGGGTTCGGATTCGAGATGCTTGTGAGCTCGGACGCCGGATCGTGACTGTAGGTGACGGCCTGCTGGCCAGAAAGGGTGGCGGAGGTGAGTTCTCCACCTGGGCTATAGCCGTAGGCGTAGCCGGAATTGTTCCCCGGCGTTGGTGCCTGGGTGAGCCTGTTGAACGTCCCGTAGCTGTCAGACCCCCCGAACCCAGACAGTTGGGCACTGCTGCCGATGAATTCATCGGGGTTGGGCGTCCAACTCTGGCTCTGGGATCCGACAGCCGGACCGACATACCCAGAACTCGTCATGTTCCCGGCGAGGTCGTAGCCGTAGGTGACCTGCTCGTTAGGCGACGAGTACGTGGGGTAGGTAATCGAGGTGATGCGGTTCTGGCCGTCTGTCGAGTACCCGAATTGGATCGGCTGGCCATACCAGTCGCTGAGCGAGGTCATGCGGCCGGCCGAGTCGTAACCGTAGTTCACCACCGTGTTGGAGGCGCTGGCAGGGTTGGCACAATTCGAGCCAGTCGCCACCGGGTACGCAATGCAGCTGAGGTCGTTCGTTCCGGGCGCGTACTGGTAGGAGACCGTGTTCCCATTGTCGTCGGACACCTGGGTGAGGTTCCCCTCCGCGTCATGAGACGCTGTGGTGACCGCGTACGAAGACGTCCCGTAGTTGTCGATGATCTGGTCGAGGTTCTGGTGCTCACTCACCTCCACGGGCTTTGCGTCGGTTCTCTCTGTTGGAGGGCTGAGCGTCGGAATCAGGTCGAGATACTTGGTCGCATCCTCAAGGGCGCTGTTGAACATTGAGGTGTGCCAACGAGCTATGGAGGGCGTCTTTCGCGTCCGCGGGAGGCGCGCCGCCACTCGCCTGCCAAGGTCGAGAAGCCCGACTAGCAGGACCAGACCGCCGACCGTTAGGCTCGCTACTTCCACGAAGCCGTCCCTTCTTCCACCCCGCGAGACGCCAGGCCGAGAACCGCCACTGAGGTAGTGAGGGCATGATACAGGGCCTGAGTCGGTCGCATCGGGCCAAGGGCGGTGAGCCCTGGGGCTGACTCCCCGATGTCCACCTAGCGCTGCTGGCGGTGACAAGCCGGCCAGTAGCTACAGGGCGGGAGCGGCGGACTGGGTCAACATCCACCTTACGCGCAACGGACGTACCAGAGGTATGCGGTCATGATCGGCGCTCTCTCTTGTGTCGCTGGTAACCTGTAAGCTCCGTACTGAGTTGCTGCAGCATGGCAACGCAAGTCGGAAATTGAAACGCACCTTGGCTAAGCCGGCCCTAAGCAAAGCGGTGAGGACGTGGGTCAGCATTTCAACGGCACCTTTTATGCGACTGCGGCCACCGTCATTCCGGTGCTCTTCCTTGCTCTCATCCTGCCTGGTGCTCCTATCCACCGTTATTCAGTCGTACTAAACCGCTGGGAGCGCTCTGACAAGGCCAAAGCCAGGTCCTCTAAACTACTCCGGAGAGCCGGATTCGAGCTTCTCCGAGGTCTCCTTATGTTTCCGCTAGGGATCGTTCTGCTATGGGGTTCCTTTAGTGAAGCTTGCGCCTTCGTCGCTCTTTACCACCGCTACGCCACGCCTATCGAACGCGACTTTGTCTATGCCGCGGTTATAGCTCTTCCGTTCGTCGTGGTGGCAACCGTATTCGTCACTGTGGCGATCGCCGCCTTCGGCCCAGGAGAGAATCCCGAGCAGACATAGAGCCACATTTGCTCGTCTCCCGGTGGTAAGTGATTGCGAGATACGCCTCGGAAGAGAGACCACCGATCATGGGGGTTTCTGTCGAGTACTTCAGCCACCTCGTTATGCCAGACAAATTCTCCATCTCCTTCCATTGGGGCTCTACGTACATGCATTCCTCGCCGCGCCTGATGGTGGAAGTGCGATTTGATGATGATTTCGACACTGGCGTTCGATCGCAGATATTGAGGTTGAATGGAGCCGGAATCAGCGACCTGAAACGGTTGCGGAGGCCCTGATCCTCAAATTGCGGGAGAGCCACCGCGATCCCGGCCCGCTTTTGTGGGGTGTTGCCATCCAGGAGCTTCGCCGGACCCTCGACGTAGCGGTTAAGGCCTACAGGTTTGCCCCTGGTGCGTGGCATTTACGTGGAACGCTGGTCGAGCTCTATGACGACAGATGGGCCATTACAACGGCAGGGCTGGAGCTGCCCGAAGCGAACTTTTGTCGTGAATGCGGACGGGCTGACTCAAGATCTGCTCCCGCCTGACGGCGTGACCGAGACCGAATTGCGCCGGGCGATCACGCGCGCGGTGAGGGTGGTGAAGCCGAGCGGCGTTGCCTCTCAGTCAGTCCCAAGGTGCTGGGAGCCAGAGACACGGCCTACTCGAACGGTGCTCAAGTAGCTTGGAAAGTGAGAGTCGCATTTCTAGACGCTTGGTCATAGTGCGTTCGAGCACGGACATTGTCCACTTTTAGGGAATCGTATCTGAAGCCTGGTTTCGATTTATCAATGGCGACCAAACCCCGGGGGGGCCTGAATGACCGATTCGAACGTGAGGCAGTCCACCGGACGAGGAGGATTGGCCTGAACTCGGGTTCTCCCCCGGAGACCGGCTCAACTCTTATTGAGCCGCAGCCACCAGTGTCGAGTCCAACCCCAGGTGGGTGCTTCGGATTGCCGCTCTGCTGGAGTGAGCAGGAGTTACCCTCCTAGCCAGTGGCCGAACGCCGGGCAGACCTGGAGACAGACAACCAAGATCCGCCACGGTGGCGGTGGACTTGCCCTTTATGCGGACAGCACGGGAAAAGTTGGACTACTGAGCGGCGAGCCGAATCCCTCGGAGCAGTTCACATGGCCGGACGGCATTGGACTCCAAGGTCAAACTGACCCTTTACCCCGGGTCGACTCTCCGCCCTCGCTTTCGTTACGACCTCGCGCCTGAACCCCTCCGGGAACCGCTTGGGCATGGTTCCCTGGGCAGACCCATCTGCGATCACATCTTTGGTAGATACTCGCACCAAATTCCTCAGCATTGACGAGGTCAAGGCAGTCAGTTCTGTGTTCTGCTCTTGATCTCGAGCACCGCAAGGTTTCCAATCCGGGAGGAACAGTGCGTGTGAGACGCGTCGTGCCACTGTCATTGCTGGCTCTATCCTCGATTGGCCTGACCGCGTGTGGCCAGTCACCAAGCGTGAGAGCAATCGCTGCCACGTTGCTTGGCGTGTCGAGCGCTCCGGAATGTCACACCCCATATGCGACGGCGGTGCTTCAAGACGCCCCACTGTCGTATTGGCCGCTCGGCGATAGCGGTGCAGCTACAGGGGATCTGTCAGTCACGGACTGCAAAGGCAAGTACCCCGCCCAGCTCGAGGATGCTACTGACCACGGCAACACGGGTTCTGAACCGAACCCGGCCACGACGAGTCCTCCAGCCATGCTCGAGGATAGGCCGGGCCCAACTACAGACGATCATTCGATGGAGTTCTGCCCGACAGATAGCTTCTGCCAGGGCAGGGTGTATAGCTATCCGGTCGGCAAGAACGACCTCGCGCCTCCCAAAGCTATGGACTGGTCGATCGAACTTTGGTTCAAGGCTGGGCAGGCATCACTCTGCGGTACGCCGCCGGCCACGGGCACGTTCGGACCTTATCGAGTGACAATGTCTTCAGTGTGCCGACTCTGGACTACTTGGGACTACGGCACTGAGGTCGATATGACGACTAGCGGTGCGATCGAAGCTGGATACATCTACGCCAATGTCCAGCCCAACATCACAACCTGCTCGCAGTCGTCGACGAACGTGCCGGTGCTCCTGGCATCGCCAGATACCTACGCGGACCCCAACTGGCACTACCTGGTGTTCGAGCACGACACCCAAATTGGTTATGACAACCTCTATGTCGATGGCCAGCTGAAGACCCAAAAGGTCATACCGATGCTCTTTGGTAAGTACGTCTCCCCCTGCTTTACAGCCACGTCGCCAGCGAGTCTGGCCATCGGCAACAACGCCGACCAGGACACTGGGCCGTACTACTACCACAACGCCGCCTCCCCGTTCTACGGGTCGCTCTCGGAGGTAGCCTTCTACCAATCGTCTCTAAGCCTCCAACAGATCGACGCCCATTTCGCCACTGCGCAGGCATTCACAATCAAACAAATGCAGGCGGGGGCTCTGTACTCGGTGTCATGCGCAAGCTCGTCGTTCTGCGTGGCGGTCGGAAACAGCGGCAACTCTCCTCTTATTGAGACCGAGTCGAGCGGCAATCTGTCTGGTCCCTGGGTCACTTACGCTGATCCATCGACTTGGGCCGGATCCGGGCGACTTACGAGTGTGTCCTGTATGACCCTAAGCACCTCAACTGCTCAGTACTTCTGTATGGCTGTCGGCAACATCGGCATCTCAGGCGGTACCGAGCGCTACTACATCGACACCACTGTCCCTGGGGGCGGAACGCCAACCTGGAGTGATCCGGTGATCATGGGATCTGGGCTGAGCCAATTCTTCGGCGTCTCGTGCTCGAGTCCACCTCCAACCTCGAATCTTCCAAACCCCCCGAACTACTGCGTTGCCGTCGGAGACGTCCTGAACGGGCAAGATATCGATGGCGTGCCATTGGTGGAGACCTGGCAAAACCAGACCTGGACGGTGGTGCCGTTCAGCACTTTGGGAAGTGTCTTAGGTTACTCGCTAAACGGGGTGTCGTGTCCCGCCTCAGGCCTGTCCTGTGTGATTAGCGGGTATTCCTACCCACCGACCGAGCCGGTCGCTGGCACCCTCACCCTCCCAAGCGTATCCACGCCGCCCGCGGTCGCCCAAGAAGTCCCGACCGGGGAGCCGACACCGGTCCAAGCGTTCTATGGCATCACTTGCGCTCCGACCTTGGCCTGCACCAGCGTCGGTGTCCAGGAGGTCAGTGGGACGCTCCAGACGCTGGCTGAGACATATTCACCCCAGAGTGGGTCGTTTGTGGTGCAGACGCCGACCAATCAAGATGCAAGTGGCGTGAGTAGTTCTCAGACGACGAACTACCTCTACGGGGTCTCGTGTCCGGCCGCTGGACCCTGTTTTGCCGTCGGCGACTACTACGCATCTGGAGGCCCGGCCAGCACACTCATCGAGAGTTACCGACCGGCTCTCGGGTGGACAATTGTCTCCAGTCAAGACCCAACCGGCTCCTCCGCCCTAGGTACACCCCTATCGGACTACCTCGCGAGTGTGGCGTGCGTCTCGTTAGGATGCGTGGTAGTCGGACGTTCTACGACAACGCAGGGCGGCGAGAACGCCTTGATTGAGACCGATACGTGATGTGCATCCGGAAACGGGGAGCCCATTTCCTTGACTAGGACACCGGGCAGGGTTGCGGACTGGCTCTCTCCGGTTGCTACCTCTACTTCACCTTGGCTGCCGCTCCAAGCCTTAGCTGCGGCATGTGTCTGAACAGATGGTCTCAACGGTTGGCTTCGTCGACATTGCTTCATGGTTGGCAGCATCAGCACAGTGTTCACCCGGACAAGATTGAGCTCCAGCTTCCTACGCAAGCGGTTGTATACAGCGCTGATTTACGCGGCATTGCGGCACCGAGCTCCGGGACACTGGCCCCCGCTCGATGCTTCGAAGGCCCCTCACGGTCCGGGCCAGGTCCGGCATTCGCATGCCGCGTTGACAGACGACGTTGATAGCGTATGATATCTTGATATTGTAGATGCAAGATCGGAGGATGGGTGGCCGACCGGCGCCAGTCAGGGAAGGGCAAAGGGGAGGACCACTTCGTCTCGCTCCCCGTGCCGCCGCTCGGCTCCGGAAAGGACGTGTACTACTGGGCGGCCGATCCGGACGGTGCTGACGCCGGGTACGAGGACATCATGCTCAGGCGGGTGCCGAGCCCGGTCGCCTCCCGCTTCCGGGGAGCTGCCGGCGCCCGGGGTCTGACCCACGCCCAATACCTCACCGCAC
>DATGGF010000324.1:0-6032 GCA_035308625.1 Acidimicrobiales bacterium
GGGAAGGCCGACATCGTCTACTCCTTCCAATTCCAGACGACGGTGTTGAACCCCGAGACCTTCCTCTACAACACCGGCCCCATCATGTCGCCGAGCGACCCCGCCTGGAACCGGCAGCAGAGGTACACCGTCACCCGGTCCGACGGGCCCGGTGCCTCGCGGTCGACCGTGCTGGGCTCGGGGCTCGCCTGCCCGCCCTGCAACATCGGCCCGCTCTCGACCCCGGACTACGCCGAGGCGTTGGCCAAGCCGGCCGTGCACGACCTCGGCAACGGCGTCAAGGTGTTCGCCGGGCAGCGGGCCGAGGGCTTCTACGTCGATCTGGGCGCCATCTTCGACCTCGGCATCCTGCGGCCCTTCGAACAGGACCACACCACCTTCGGCCTCCACAACACGGGCCTCGGGGCCATGGCCGCCGGCGTCAACGCCACCAAGGCGTTGAACGTGCACTCGATCGCCCTGCAGGTGCCCAAGAACCAGCTGACGCGCGGGGGCGTCAACCCGACGTCGGTGGCCGCCCCCACCTCGGTGATCGGCGTGTGGACGACCGCCTCCCGGCAACGGGCTCGGATCCTGGCCGGACCGGGCGCCGGCGGAGTCGAAGCCGGGCCCTTCGTGCAGGTGTCGCGCCTCGGAAACCCTCTCATCAACGAGGTGGTCATCCCCATGGGCGACAAGGACCGGTGGAACGCGACGTACCCGTCCGACGACGCGCAATTCCTCAAGTACTACACGAACCCGGAATTGGCCAGGCTCCTGCCCGTGTTGTACCCCGGCGTCTTCCCCAACCTGGCCGCCTACAACGCCGGGCCCCCGCCGCCCAACCGGGCCGACTTGGTGGCCATACTGCTCACCGGCATCCCCGCCGGCCTCGTCGACGGGTTCCAGAACTTCACCGGGGCCACGCCCGCCGACATGCTGCGCCTGAATCTCGCCATCGGCCCGACCACGTCCGGCGCCAGCAACCTCGGCCTCCTCGGCGGTGACGCGGCCGGCTTCCCCAACGGGCGGCGGGTATTCGACGACGTCGTCACCATCGAGGTGCAGGCCATCGCCGGCGCCGTCCTCGGACTGGTGGACCCCGGCTTCAAAGCCGACGGCGCGACCTCGTTGGTGAATCAGGGTCTGACGGCCAACGGGTCCGATCTCTCGGCCATCGGCACCGAGAACTACCTCGGCACGTTCCCTTACCTCGGGGTGCCCTTGAGCGGCTTCGCCGTCCCCGCGGCCTGATCTCCCAGCCGGGCCCGAGGCCATGCACCTGCAGCATCTCCCGGCCGAGGCCGGCGCCGTCCATCACGCCTCTCACCCCACCGGGCCGGGGAGCGTGGTGCTCGACATCGGCGCCACCACCGGCGCGCTGGTCGTGTACGCCCCCGTTCACACCGTCGGTGACGAGATCGAGATCCGGCGCGTGGGGCGCGAGTGGCAGGGTGACCACGTCGCCGTGCGCCGGCGCCAGGTCGGGTCCCGCAGCTTTGCCGCGGCTCTGTTCGGGCCGCTCGAGGCGGGTTCCTACCAGCTGCGCTGGCGCAACTGCGGCTACGGGCCGGATCCCTTGGTCGAGCTCCGCCCCGGCGTCGTGAGCGAGACCACCCTGGGCACCACGCGTGCCGATGGGCCGGGCCTGCAAGAGAACGGTGATCCGGAGGGCCGTCGGGCTCCGTACTGAGAGCGATGGGCAACCCCCGGACGTCGCCGTCCCCGCTGGCCGAGGCCAGCGACACGGTGCTCGTCCTGGCCATCGGGCGCTGGGACGAGGAGGCCCTGGCCGAGGCGTTCCGGCGTCACGCCGGCGCCGTCTACGGGGTGGCCCGCCGCATCCTGCGCGACGAGGGGGCGGCCCGCGAGATCGCGCACGATGCCTTCGTGCGCCTGTGGTACGAGCCCGACCGCTACGACCCCGAGCGCGGGACGTTGCGCACCTTCCTGCTCAACTACGCCCACAGCCGGGCCATCGACCGGTTGCGGTCCGAGCGCCGCCGGGCCCAACGTGAGGAGGAGGACGCGCGCGGGCGGCCCACCCTGGTCGACGACGTGGAGCGCGAGGTGTGGGACCTGGCGCTGGTGTCGCAGGTGCGCGATGCGGTGAGCGAGCTCCCCGAGGACGAGCGCCGCGCCATCGAGATGGCCTACTTCGGCGGGCGGACCTATCGGGAGACGGCAGAGATCCTGGGCGAGCCCGAGGGCACGGTGAAGAGCCGCATCCGCAGCGGGTTGCGGCGGCTCCAGGACAAATTGGCGGCAGTCGGTGTGGTGGAGGCGGGGTCATGACGGGCGGAGCCATGACGAGCGATCACGAGCAGATGCAGTCCCTGCTGGGCGCCTACGCCCTCCACGCGGTGGAGCCCGACGAAGCGCGGCTGCTCGACGAGCACGTCGCCGGTTGCCCACGGTGCCGAGCCGAGCTCACGGGCTACCTGCGCGCCGCACCCTTGCTCGGCTCCACCAGCGAAGAGCCACCGGCGGGCCTGTGGGACGAGGTCGCCTCCACCATCGGCGACGGACGGGCCGCGGACATGCCGACACAGGTGCGCCGGGCCCTGTGGCGGCGCCGGTGGTGGTCGGTGGGCCCGACGCTGGCCGCCGCTTTCGGCGTCGTCGTGGTAGTGCTGGGCACGCTGGTGGGCACGCTGGCCACCGGGGTGATCGGCGGCGGGAACGGGCCGAACGGCACACCGGCGCAGTTGGTCCACGACGCGGCGATCGCGGCGATGGCCGGACCCCACCGGACCATCGCGCTGCAGGAACCGGGCGGCCGCGCCCGCGCCGACGTCGTGATCGCCTCCGGGACCCGAGGGTTCTTCGTGCCATTGTCGCTGCCCGAACTCGGACGCGGGCGCACCTACCAATTGTGGGCGTCGGTGCGCGGCGCGGCGGTGTCACTGGGCACCGTCGGCGGCCGGGCCCAGACCGTCGCCTTCCACGTGGAGCCGGCCATGGCGGCGTTCATGATCACCGCCGAGCCCGCCGGTGGCGTGGCCCAACCCGACAGCCCCGTCCTGGCGGTGGGACGGAACCTTTAGCTGCTCAACCTCTCTCCGATGCTGTCCCCGGACCCGATGCGCCGGCCCGAGACGAAGTCGGGCCAGATCCGTATCAGGTGGCTACGCTCACCCGGCGCCCACGGCTGGAGCTGGGCTTCGACCGACTGGCGGACTGCCTCCTCCCGCACTTCGCGGGCCACGCCCACGGCAAGCACGCTCCAGCCCTGATGGGACTGGGCATCGGCGCGGTCGATCTCGAACGCCACCACGGCCGAGCGCAGGGCCGCGGCCAGCTTGGTCCCCTGACCGGTGCGGAAGTAGATGGCTCCGCCCTCACAGTGGTAGTTCACGGGAAAGACCGCCGGGATGGCGCCGACCGAGACGGCCACCCGGCCCAAGGACTCCTCGCTCAGGAGCGACAGACATTCCTCCTCGTCGAGGATGTCGAAGCCCCGTCCCAATGCGTGGTCCAGTCCCAGTGCCATGGCTCCCCCTTCGTGTCGGCTTCACCCCGGCTGCACCAACGTGACCACGGGGTGAACGACGCCGCCAGGGGCCGAACGGCCCGGTCCCCCGGGTCGCTCGACTCGTTGCCACAGGCCTCGATTGAGGACTTCCGGCTCACGACAACCGTGGCCCCGAGGCTTAATGTTGGCCCCGGGTGCTCTCCCGTCGAGCACCTGCCGTGCCTCGGAACGGGGGGTGCCGCACCCAGGCCGGGGCGACGTTGGGTTTGGATCAGGGGCGCCCCGCTTGCCGGGCGCCCCTGATTCGCGTCAGTCGGCCAGCGCCAACTCGGGCTCGAACACCGGCTCAGGCAGCTCGCCGGGCCCGGCCTGGCGGATACCGCGCACCAGGACCAGCGACACCACCATGGCCAGCGCCATGAGGGCGGCACTGATGGTGAAGGCGGTGGTGTACCCCCGCACCACCGCGGCCGCCCGCACCTGGGCGGCGAAGTGGTGAGCGGTGAGGTAGCTCGTCGTCGCCGATGCCGCCACGGTGTTGAGCAGCGCCACCCCGAGGGACCCACCCGTCTGCTGTGTCGTGCTCACCAGGGCGCTCGCCACGCCGGCATCGGCCGGGTCGACGCCGACGAGGGCGGTGCTCGAGAACGGGACGAAGGCCATACCCATGCCCAAGCTCACGATGAGCTCGGCCGGGAGCACGTGCACCAGGTAGCTGCTCGTCGGGCTCACGAAGGTGAACAGCGACAGGCCGATCGCTCCCAGGGCGAGCCCGCCCACCATGAGCGGCCGCGGGCCGACCCGGGGCAGGAAACGGCTAGCCACGCCGGCTCCGCTGATGATCCCGACCGAGAAGGGCAGGAAGGCGAAACCGCTTCGGATGGCCGAGTAGTGCAGCGTCAACTGGAAGTAGTACGTGAGGAAGAGGAAGGTGGCGAACATGGCGATGCCGACCAGGAGCGAGGCCAGGAAGGACCCGCCCCGGTTGCGGTCGGCCATCACCCGCAGCGGCAGCAGGGGGTTCCGGCTGCGCGCCTCGAGACCCAGGAAGGCGGCGAGGAGCGCCACTCCGGCGGCCACGAAGGCGAGCGTGTCCGATGCACCCCATCCGTCGACCTGGGCCCGGGTGAACCCGTACACCAGCGACAGCAACCCGGCCGTCGCCGTCACCGCGCCAGCGACGTCGTAGCTGCCGCGGTGCTCGGTCTTGCTCTCGCCCACCAGTCGCAGGGCGAAGAAGGCGGTGAGCACGGCGATCGGCGTGTTGATGAGCAGCGTCCACCGCCACGACACGTACTGGGTCAGCAGCCCGCCGAGGATGAGCCCGATGGCCGCTCCCCCGCCCGAGATGCCCCCGTACACGCCGAAGGCGCGGGCCCGTTCCTTGGGCTCGGTGAAGGTCACGGTGATGAGCGACAGGGCCGACGGCGCCATCACCGCGGCCATGGCCCCTTGCAGGGCGCGGGCGCCGAAGAGCATGGCCGAGCTCTGGGCCAGCCCCCCGAGGGCCGACGCGGCCGCGAAGCCGAGCAGGCTCAGGACGAACATGCGCTTGCGCCCGAGATAGTCGGCGATGCGCCCGCCCAGCAGCAGCAAGCCGCCGAAAGCCAGGGTGTAGGCGGTCATCACCCACTGCCGGTTGGCCACGGAGATGTGCAGGGCCCGCTGGGCACTGGGCAGGGCGATCGTCACCACGGTGGCGTCGAGCACGATCATGAGCTGGGCCACGGCGATGACGCCGAGGGCCCGGAAGCGCCGGGGGTCGGGGCGATCGACGGCGGTGGCGGGAGCCGGCGGGTCCAAGGTGGTGGTCATGGGGAACTCCTGGTGCGGTGAGCGGCGTTGGGGCTAGAATCGGAGTGTCCGTTCCGGTACGATGCACAATACGGAACGCACGTTCCGCTTGTCAAGGGCCACGGGGAGGTGGCGATGCGCTCGGGATCGGCAGGCCCGGAGACCGCCGCCGTGCATGAGGACGGTGGGGACGGAGCCCAGTCATCGCGCCTGCGGGCCGACGCCCGCCGCAACCGGGCCCAGATCCTGGCGGCGGCGGAAGCCGCCTTCGCCGAGGAGGGCATCGGGGTCCCTGTCGACGAGATCGCCCGCCGGGCGGGCGTAGGCGCGGGAACCCTCTACCGCAACTTCCCCACGAAGGAGCATCTCTTCGAGGCGGTGATCGCCCGGCACATGGAGTCGCTGGCGGCGCGGGCCCGGGAGCTGTCCGACAGCGACGAGCCGGGGCGGGCCCTCTTCGAGTTCATCGGCGCGTTGGTGACCGAGGCGAGCGCCAAGCGGAACCTGATCGATGCCATGACCGGCGCCGGCATCGACGTCAAGGAGACCATGGCGCCGCACAAAGCCCAGGTCGAGCAGGCCGCCCAGGTGCTGCTCGAGCGGGCCCAGGGCGCCGGGGTGGTGCGACCCGATGTGACCCTGGCCGACGTGTTCGCGCTGGTGATGGGTGCGTGCGCCTTCGCCGGTGCCGAGACGAGCGAGTGCTCGCAGGCCCGCATCACGTCCGTGGTCTGTGACGGGCTCCGGTCGACCGCCGTCTGAGCGTCGTGCTTTGGGGCGCGCG
>DATGGF010000325.1:0-1781 GCA_035308625.1 Acidimicrobiales bacterium
CGCGACCCGCAGCTCCAGGCGCGGGGGCACTTCACCCCGATGGGCAACGACGAGGTCCGGCCCCTCCCACTCGAGGGCGTGCCCTTCCACATGGACGCCACCCCACCGCACACCGGCGGCCGGCTGCGGCGGGGCCCGCCGCTTCTGGGCCAGGACAACGACGCCGTGCTGCGCGACGTGCTCGGCATGGACGACACCGCCATTGCCACGCTGCGCGAGGAAGGCGCGCTCGAGTGAGCGCCGCGCCCTACGACGGGATCCGGGTGGTCGAGCTCACCGACGAGTCGGCCGAGTACTGCGGGCGGATGCTGGCCGGGCTCGGCGCCGACGTGGTGAAGGTGGAGCCGCCCGAAGGCGCCGCCTCGCGCCGGCTCGAGCCGTTCCTCGACGACGAGCCCGGCGACGACCGCAGCCTCGTCTTCTGGGCCGACAACGTGGGCAAGCGATCGGTGGTGCTCCCCACCGGTGCAGACGGTGACGCCGCCCTGACGCGCCTTTGTGGCGCCGCCGACGTCCTCGTGCACACGCTGCGGCCGGCCGAGGCCGCCGGGCGCGGACTGGACGCGGCCACTCTGCACGCGCTGAACCCGGCGCTGATCGTCTGCGCGGTGACGCCCTTCGGCCAGAGTGGGCCGTGGGCCGACTACCAAGCCGACGATCTCGTCCTCATGGCCCTCGGTGGGTCGATGGCGGCCTGCGGCTACGGGCCCGGGCCCGACGGCGTGTACGACACCCCGCCGCTCGCCGCGCTGGGCGACCAGGCGTGGCGCACGGCGTCGACGTACGCGGCCATCGCCGTACTGGGCGCGCTGTGGTGGCGCCGGGACTCCGGGGTGGGCCAGACCATCGACGTCTCCGCGCACGAGTGCTCGGCCTCGATGACCGAGTGGCACCTCATGACATATCTGTGCTCGGGCTTCCCCTACCGGCGCGGTCCGCACCCCACCCTGACGGCGTCGGACGGACGGCAGGTGGCGGCGCTCAACCCCGACTTCCTCGGCCCCCACGTGTTCGCCAACATGCTGGCCATGCTCGAGGCCGAGGGCGTGGCCGGCCCGCTCTCGGACCCGGCCTTCGCCGATCCCGTCCACCGGGCGTCCAACTACCGAGAGGTGTGGCGGGCGCTGAAGCGCCTGGCCGAGAAGAACCCGGGCGAGCGGCTGTACCGCCTGGGCCAGTCGGCCGGACTCCCGTGGGGGGTGATCCGCGCCCCCGAAGAGGTGGCCGACGACGCGCACCTGCGCGCCCGCGGACACTTCGTCGAGCTCGAGCACGCCGAGCTCGGGCGCACCGTCACCTATCCCGGCGCGCCGTTCCTCGCCCCCGCCTCCCCCTGGCGCATGGACCGGCCTCCCCCGCGCCTCGGTGAGCACACCGCCGAGGTGGCGGCCGAATGGGAGGTGGACCTCGGCCGCGTCGCCGGGCTGGGCGCCTCGGGACGAGGGTGAGCGCGCGGCGCGCCTGTCTCGTCGGCGTCGGCGAGACCCGCTACGCCAAGTGGGGCGGCATCGAGGACGCGAGCGAGTACGCGTTGGCCGTGCAGGCCGTGTTGGCCGCCGTGGCCGATGCCGGCTTGACGGTGGACGAGGTCGACGGCCTGGCCAGTTTCGCCGAGGACCGCAACGAGGCCACCTTCATGGCCGCCGATCTGGGCCTGGCCGAGCTGCGCTACACCACCATGTCGTGGCTCCCCGGCGGTGGCGGGGCCAGCGCGGCGGTGGCCAACGCGGCCATGGCGGTCGAGACCGGTCAGGCCGAGGTGGTGGTGGTCTACCGCGCCC
>DATGGF010000326.1:0-1689 GCA_035308625.1 Acidimicrobiales bacterium
TGCTGACGCCCGAGGCGGCTGCTGCTGGCGTCGGTCACCTGACGCCAGTTGTCGACATCGTCCTGCTCGAACATGCCGGCGGCACCGTTGTTGCTCTGGCTGCCGATGCGGATCACCCGCTTCAGTTCCTCGGGCATATCCCGGTCCAACAGCACAAAGTGCCAGAACTCGGTCTTGAGCGGTCCCCGCGGCAGCGCCAGGCGAAGCCCGAGGATCCCGTTCGGGAAGATCGAATGGTTGCCGAGCTGCACCCGGCGCGCGCGGAATTGGCCGAGCCGCCGCTCGACTTCGGGCATCGTCGCCTCGTGGTACTCCTGGAAGAGCCGCATCGTCTCACTTGTGACGCCGTGCACATAGCGCGGGGCGTTGTCGTCGGCGTCGCGGAAGGTGACCGAGTGCCCGTTGACAAAGGCGTGCTTGTTGGGGCTGGCGAACTGGTCCGCGTGGGAGAGCTCGGGGCGGCCGAGGTAGCGGGTCTGGACCCGGGCGCTGGAGAGATGGCTGGTCGGGACGTGGTAGTTGTCCGAGCAGTTGTCCGCCATCGTCTTCCAGTTGACGGGCTCCAGCCATTTCATCGGGCCGAGGGCCTCCATCCCGCAATCCCGCCTGTTGAACACGGTGTCGAGATACCAGCGCGCGTCGCCGAGGTACGCATCGAGGCTCGGCGCGTCCTTGGCCCAGGTCGCGAAGATGATCCCCGCGTAAGTTTCGACGCGAGCTTCGATGAGGCCGAGGGACGGCTTGTCGAGCGCATCGTAATAGGCCTCGCACTCGCCGGGGACGTGTTCGAGCGCACCGTCGTTCCGATAGGTCCAGCCGTGATAGGTGCACATGAAGCGCTTGGCGTTGCCATCATCGACGCGCACCACGCGGTTGCCGCGGTGGCGGCACATGTTGAGGAGCGCGTGGAGCCGGCCCGCGCCATCGCGGGTGAGGATCACCGGATCTTCGCCCATGTAGGTGTGGAAGAAATCGTCCGGTCCGGGCACCAGGCTCTCGTGCCCGATCATCAGCCAGGCGCGCCCGAAGATCCTCTCCATCTCGTCGTCGTAGACCGCGCGTTCGCTGAAGATGCGGCGGTCGATTTTGCCGGTGGCGGGGTCGATGACGGCGTATTTCCGAGTGCTGGCCATGACCCCCTCCTCCCTCTCCGGGTCATGATAGCAGGAGCCGAGGCGGCCGTCTTTCTAAGCCCAGGCAGCGCGCTGGGTCCTCCTCCCGGGGAGGAGGACCCAGCGGTATGAGCGTCAGGTGGCTAGAGGAGGACCGCAGGAACCTAGTTGAGGTTGTATATCCTGGCGGCGTTGCCTCCGGCGATCTTGGCCTTCTCCTCTTCAGTGCAGTCCCCCAGAACCTCCTCGATGATTTGCTGGCTCCTGGGGAAGGTGGACTCGACATGGGGGTAATCCGAGCCCCAGAGGAGATTGTCGACGCCGATGATGTGGCGGTCGCGTATGCCCATGGCATCTTCCTGGAAGCCGGCAAACACGTTGCGGTGGAAATAGTCGCTGGGCAGCGCGGCCTCCTTGAACCGATAGCGCTCCTGCTGGACCCGCTGGGTGTAGGTGTAGTCGATGCGGTCCAGGAAGTGGGGAATCCAGGACAGTTCGTGCTCGACGGTGCCGATCTTGAGTTTCGGGTAGCGCTCGAAGACGCCGCTGAAGATCATGTCGCTCAACGACATCCGCA
>DATGGF010000327.1:0-6003 GCA_035308625.1 Acidimicrobiales bacterium
ACCCTCATCGCCAAGCACGCCATGGCCGCTCGCCGGCACATGCACGAGTTCGGCACCACCATCGAGCAGCTCGCCGAGATCGCCGTGTCCGCGCGATTCAACGCCCAGTTCAACCCCCAGGCCTACTACCGCGACCCGATCACGATCGAGGACGTGCAGACGTCGCGCATGGTGGCCGATCCCTTTACCAAGCTGCATTGTTGCATCCGCTCCGACGGCGGAGGGGCCATTGTGATCACCCACGAGAACCGGGCCCGCGATTGCGCCACGACGCCGATCTGGGTACTCGGCACCGGCGAGGCGATCTCGCACAGCACCATGAGCGAATGGGCCGACTTCACCGAATCACCCTGTGTCCGCTCGGGACAGCGGGCGTTCGGGCAAGCCGGTGTGACTCCGGGTGAGATCGACGTCGTGCAGGTCTACGACTCGTTCACGTTGACGGTGCTCCTGACGCTCGAGGGGCTGGGCTTCTGCAAAAAAGGGGAGGGTGGGGCCTTCGTCGAAGACGGGAAGCTCCGTGTCGGTGGAGCGCTTCCCACCAACACCGACGGCGGGGGCCTGTCGGCCTGCCAGCCGGGAATGCGCGGCATTTTCCTTCTCGTCGAGGCGGTAAAGCAGTTGCGCGGGGAGTGCGGGGATCGCCAGGTACCCGACGCACGTCTGGCATGCGTGAACGCCACCGGGGGATGGATCTCCTCGACGGGCACGGCCATTCTCGGCCGGGATTGAGAACAGCGAAAGTAAGGTTGGCCCATGCCGAGTAAAGGCCCGAAGGAGTCGTCGGCGCCCTCAACCGGACGCGGCACCGAGCGCGGGAGGGACGGCGAGAACGGTGCCTACGATGCCGAGGCCGTTCGGGCAAAGTACCTGGCCGAGCGGGACAAACGTCTTGTCCCCGGTCGGGCCGACATTCGCGACCTGCGCACCGACGAGCACTTCACCTGGTACCGGGACGACCCGTTCACCCCCTACCGCGAGCGCGAGCCCGTTGCCGACGAAGTCGACGTGGTGGTCCTCGGCGGTGGGATCGCCGGGATCCTGGCCGGCGCAGGACTCCGCAAGGCCGGCATCGAGCGGATCCGCATCGTGGACCAGGCCGGCGGCATCGGGGGCACCTGGTACTGGAACCGCTACCCCGGGGTGATGTGCGACGTCGAGTCGTACATCTACATCCCCATGCTCGAGGAGCTCGGTTATATACCGGAGCGGCGCTACGCCTGGGGTGAGGAGATCCTGAGTTGCCTGGAGGCCATCGCCGAGCGGTTCGACCTCACCCGCGACGCGCTGTTCCACACGGGGGTGACGAGGGCAGCGTGGGACGAGGACGCCGCCCGGTGGCGGCTGACGACCGACCGGGGCGACCACATCACGACCAAGTGGTACGTGCTGGCCCCGGGGATCCTCAACCTGATGAAGCTCCCGGTGATCCCCGGGATGGAGGACTTTGCCGGTCACTCGTTCCACACCGCCCGGTGGGACTACGCCTACACCGGTGGCGGGGCGCATCAACCTCTCAGCCGCCTCAGCGACAAGGTGGTCGCCCTGATCGGCACAGGCGCGAGCGGCATCCAATGTCTCCCCCCGCTGGCCGAGTCCGCGGAGCACGTCTACGTGTTCCAGCGGACGCCTTCCGCCATCGGCGTGCGCGGCAACCGGGCCACAGACCCTGAGCTCGGCGGCCGGCTGGTCCCGGGCTGGCAGCGGGAACGGATGGACAACTTCCAGGCGATCATGCTGGGGCGGCCGGTGGATGTCGACGAAATAGACGACGGCTGGACCCACCACTACGCCGCCGTCCATCACCCGCCGCGCACCGAGGGCATGACCGTGGCCGAGCTGATGCGCAGTGGCGAGCAGCTCGACTACTCGATCATGGAGGAGCACCGGCACCGGGTCGAGGAGCTGGTGACCGATCCGGCTACCGCCGAGATCCTCAAGCCCTACTACCGCTACCTGTGCAAGCGGCCCTGCTTCCACGACGAGTACCTCTCCGCCTTCAACCACCCCAACGTCACCCTGGTCGACTGCCCGGCCGGAATAGAGCGTGTGACCAAAAAGGGCCCCGTCGTGGATGGGCGGCAGTACGAGGTGGATTGCATCGTCTACGGCACGGGGTTCGAGCCCGAGCTGACTCCCCTGTTCCGCCGTGTCGGCCACGAGATCGTGGGGCGAGGTGGGATCACTCTGGCCAAGAAATGGGGTCCTGGAGCGGCGTCGCTCTTCGGGATGATGAGCCGGGGCTTCCCCAACATGATCGTCATGCCCGCCCCGGGCCAGCAGGCCGTGGTTACGGTGAACTACACCCAGCTCGCGGTGTTGGGCGGCGAGTTCGTCGGTCGTATGGTGGGCCTCCTGGCCGAGCGAGGTATCGAGATCTTCGACGTGAGCGCCGAGGCCGAGACCTCGTGGACGCAGAAGATCCTCGACTCGTTCGTGGACGGGAGCGCGCTGATGTCGGCGTGCACCCCGTCTCGTCTGAACAATGAAGGCCATCCCGAGCTCATGAACCCCCGCAACGGTAACTACGGGCGGGGCATGGGCGACTGGTTCGCCTACCGGGAGTTGATCGAGCAATGGCTCGACGCGGGCGCACTCGAGGGGTTGGAGCTCGAGGTCCGATCGGCCACCCCGTGAACCAAACGGCATGGTGAGCACGCGGCAACGAGTCGCCGTCGTGACCGGTGGTGGTGGTGGGATCGGCGCCGCCATCGCTGAAGAGCTCGGACGTGGTGGCTGGTTCGTGGTCACCGTGGACCCGCTGGTGACGCTCGACGGCACCGAAACACTGACCGAGACACGAGAGTCCACCGCAGACCGCATCGTGGCGGCCGGTGGATCGGCGCGGGCCTCGGCCGTGTCGGTGACCGACAGCGAGGCGGTGCGGAAACTGTTTCGGGGGCTCGCCGCTGAACATGGCGGGCTCGACGCCGTGGTCAACGTGGCCGGGATCACCCGTCAGACGGGCTTCGCCCACGGCACCGAGGCGGACTGGCTCGCGGTGCTCACCGTTCATCTCCAGGGGTACCTCAACATCCTCGACGGCGCGCTTCCGCTGATGGCCGAGGCCGGTCACGGCCGCATCGTCGGCGTCACCTCGGGCTCCGGGTGGCGTCCCGCCGACGCCGGCGCATACAGCTGCGCCAAACGCGTGGTAGCCGCCCTCACCTGGCAGTTGGCGGGCGCTACCCCCCCAGGGGTGACGGTGAATGCCATGTCCCCCATCGCGGCGACCCGAATGGTGGCGGCGGCCATAGAGCGCGCCCGGGACGTTGCCCGGGAAGCTGCCCGGGCCGGGGGCGGGCCCGGGGGTGGGACCGGCAGTGGCGGTGGGCTGTCGCTTTTCTCTATGGCGGGGCCCGAAGTCCTGGGGCCAATCGGTGCTCACCTGGTCGGCGAGGATTTCGGCTGGTGCCGAGGTCAGGTCCTCTTCGCCGGGGGCTCCGAGGTGGCGGTCGTGGCTGAGCCGCGCCTGCTCGAGGTTGTCCGCAGTACCGACGTCCACTCCCTGGACCGGGTCCTCAGCACCGTCGTTCCTCGGGCCTTCGCCGGCGCCGAGGCCAGACAGTCGAGCGACGGCGGCAGCAACCCTCGGTTCGCTTCGATCTTCGACGAATCGGCCGGTGGGCCGGGCGGCCCCAGCGCAGAGGCAGCTGCTAGCCCACCGCCAGGCGAAGCTGGCCCCGTCTCAGTGGGGTCATGCGTCATCGCCTCCGACCGCCCCGCTCTGAGCACGACCCTCGTCGCCGCGCTGCAGGCACGGGGGATCGACTGCCATCGGGCCGAAGCCGTTCGTGGTTTCGACGAGGCCGGGCGGGCATTGCGGTCCGTCGTCGAGTCGGCCGGCGATGTCGATGCCCTCGTTTGGGCTCCCGCCGGTCACCCGCCGGACGTTGATGCGGCCGCGGCAACGAAAGACGCTGGCAACTGGCAGCGGGTGCTCGCCGCGCACCGAGGCATCGTGGAAGACCTCCACGCCGACGCCGGTTGGGCTCGCGCCGTCGCCGACCACGCCGCCGAGGCCCGTCGGCCGATGCGACTGGTCACCTTGGTCGAAGCCGAGAGCGCCGGAGGGCGCAGCCGCGCCCAAGCGGCCATCCAACTCGCACGAGCCGCAGCCGGAGCGACGGAAGGCCGGGTCACCGCGTTCGCCGCCAGCCTCGAAGCGAGCGGCCCGGCGAATGACTCCGCCACGGCCGAGCTCGTCGCCCATCTCCTCACTAACCCGGACGCGACGACCCTCGCCGGCGCAGAGCTAGTCGTCGGAGACGGGTGGCTGGGTCTGCGCAGCCACCCTCGTCCCAGCGGGAGCGTTACGTACGGCGGGCCCGGGGTACCGGACTGGCTCGACGCGACCCTGCAGGAGATCGTCGGATCCGGGGTCCCCGACGCGGGGGCGCGACCGGCAGACCAACCATCGGAGGTGCGATGACCGCGAAGCCCACCCGGGTCGTCGACGCCCACGTGCATCTGTGGGATCCGGCCCGCTCGGATTGGTACCCGTACCTGGCCAGCCCCGGGGGTCTTCCCCAGGCGCACGCCGGGGGCGACGGCGCCCGGATGGCCCGACGTTTCGACGTCGCTACCCATGCCGCCGAAGCAGGGGGCTGGCACGCGGACAAGCTGGTCAACGTGGCCGCGGCCACCGGCCGGCATTCGATCGAGGAAACCATCGAGCTGGACGGGCATGCGGCGGCGAACGGTGGTCCTGCCGCCATCATCGGCGGGCTGCCGCCGGCTGACACGGTGGCCGAGGCCATCGAGCACCTCGATCGCCAGATGGCCGCCGGACGTTTCCGGGGCGTGCGACCGATGGGATTCGGGGGTCGGGCTGTGCCGCCGCCCGAGGTCCTCGATGCACTGGCTGAACGGGGCCTGATCTTCGAGCTGATGGCCCACCCTGACCAGCTGCAGGAGGCCGCGGACGAGCTCGCGGGCCGCGGCAACCTGGCGGTGGTGGTCGAGCACACCGGATGGCCCCGATCGGACGCCGAAGAGGAGCACGTCCTGTGGCGCCGCGGCATCGACGCGCTCGCTGCGTTGGGCGACAACGTCACGTGCAAGCTGTCGGGGCTGGCCATGCCCCTCGGGTCGATGCGGGCCGATGTGCTGGCACCGTGGCTCGAACACGCGATCGAGGCCTTCGGCGTCGATCGCTGCATGTTTGCCAGCAACTTCCCGGTCGACTCGATGTACGGCACCTTCGACGAGCTCTACAGCTCGTTCAGCACCATCACCGCCGGGCTCGACGACCAGGCGCGCGACAAGCTCTTCGCTGCCAACGCCGAGCGCATCTACCGCTGTTAGGCGGTTCGCCCCGCGACCGAGTCGCCTCCGCGACCGAGTCGCCCCGGGCCCGCGTCACTGGCCGGTCCGGGCGGGCTGGCCGGTCCGGGCGGGCTGGCGGCGAAGGCCGGGCGGGAAGGCCGCCTCAGCCGAGGAGCTTTGGTGCTCCCGACTCCGCCGGGATGGCCACGGTCTTGGTCTCGAGGTACTCCTCGAAACCCTCCCGGCCGTGCTCCCGACCGATGCCGCTCTGGCGGTAGCCGCCGAAGGGGACGTCCGGGGAGATGTACACGCCGCCGTTGATACTCATCGTGCCGGTGCGGATCCGACGGGCCACTCTTAGGGCCCGCTCCTCCGATGCGCTGGTGACATCTCCCGACAACCCGTAGATGGAGTCGTTGGCAATGCGCACGGCGTCGTCCTCGTCCTCGTAGGCGATGATCGACAGCACCGGACCGAAGATCTCCTCCTGGGCGATGACGGCCTTGGGGTCGACGTCGGCAAAGAGCGTTGGCTGCACGAAGTAGCCCTTGCGGTCCGACGGCGCACTCCCGCCTACGACCAGCCGGGCCTCGGCCTTCCCCTTCTCGATGTAGCCGAGGACCCGGTCGCGCTGCTTGGCGCTGACGAGCGGCCCCATGAGGTTCGAGGCATCCCATGGGTCACCGAAGGTCATCCCGGCCATGGTGGCCGCTGCGAGCTCGACACCTTCCTCGT
>DATGGF010000328.1:0-2763 GCA_035308625.1 Acidimicrobiales bacterium
CCAGCACCGCGGAAGCGGTCGGACCCCCGCCCGCCCCGCGTCCGTAGAGCATGAGCTCCCCGGCGGCATCTCCCTCGACGAACACGGCGTTGAATGCGCCGCGCACCGAGGCCAGGGGATGCGTGCTCGGGAGCATGGCGGGGTGCACCCGAACCGAGATCTCCGGTCCCGGCCCTCGGGAGCCGCGGGCCCCGTCCGCGCCGCCGGGTTCGTCCGCACCGGCGTCAGCGGCCTGGTCGATGAGCTCGGCCACCGCCAGGAGCTTGATCACGTACCCGAGCTGGCGGGCGAAGGCGATGTCGACCGGGTCGATGGCGGCGATGCCCTGGCGGGGCACATCGTCGGCGCGGACGTCGCAGCGGAAGGCCAGTGACGCGAGGATGGCGGCCTTGGCCGCGGCGTCGTGGCCTTCGACGTCCGCCGTGGGGTCGCGTTCGGCGTACCCGAGCTCCTGTGCCTCGGCCAGCGCTTCGGCGTACCCCATCCCGGCCTCCGACATGCGGGTGAGGATGAAGTTGGTGGTGCCGTTCACGATCCCCATGACCCGGCGCACCTGCTCCCCGGCGAGCGAGTCGCGCAGTGGACGGATGATGGGGATGGCCCCGGCCACGGCCGCTTCGTAGAAGAGGTCGACACCGGCCGATGCGGCGGCGGCCGCCAGTGTCGGGCCGTCGGCGGCCAGCAATTCCTTGTTGGCGGTGACCACGGCCTTGCCGGCCGCCAGGGCTGCCTCGATGAGGCTGCGGGCGGGTTCGAGACCCCCGATGAGCTCCACGACGACGTCGACCTGAGGATCCTCCACCAGTCGCTTGGCGTCGCCGGTGAGCAACTCGGCCGGTACCCCGGGACGGGCCCGCGACGGGTCGGCCACCGCCACCCCCGCCAAGGACAACTGGACGCCCGAACGGTGGGCGATACCGGATGCGTCGTCGACGAGCATGTGGACCAGGGCGGACCCCACGTTGCCGCAGCCCAGGACGGCCACCCGCACGGCATCGGGGCCGGCCGAGCCGGACCGCTGCGGCGCGCTCACCATCGGCCCACGCTACCGCCGCCCACCTCGCACCCCTGGTGACGGCCCCGTCCTCAGGCGTCGAGACGGAGCAGGTCGTCCAGCGTCTCCCGGCGCACGACGAGCCGGGCGTCGCCGCCGGCCACGAAGACCACGGCCGGCCGGGGCACCTTGTTGTAATTGGAAGCCATCGAATAGCCGTAGGCGCCGGTGACGGGCGTGGCCAGCACGTCGCCCACGGCGACGGCGGCCGGTACACGGGCATCGGCGACGAGGAGGTCCCCCGACTCACAGTGCTTGCCCACCACGCGCACCGCTCGGGGGCGATCGGCGAGCACGTCACCGGGCAGGAAGGCTTCGTACCCACTTCCATAGAGCACCGGCCTGGGGTTGTCGCTCATGCCGCCGTCGACCGCGATGTAGGTCCGCAGGCCGGGGAGCTCCTTGATCGTGCCCACCCGGTACAGCGTGATGCCCGCCGTGGCCACGATGGCCCGGCCCGGCTCGGCGCTGATCCGTGTCCCGGCCGGGACGCCCACCTCGTCACAGGCCGATCGCACCGCTCCGGCCCATTCGGCCATGGTGGGGGCCTTCTCCCCCGCCACGTAGGCGACACCGAGCCCGCCACCCACGCAGAGCTCGGGTAGGCCGAGCGGCGCGAAGAAGCGGCCGAGGATCCGGGCCTCCTCGGCGAAGGAGTCCGCCCGGAAGACCTGACTGCCGATGTGGGCGTGCACACCCACCAGTTCCACCCCGTCGACGGACCGCAGACGGTCGACCGCCTCGGACGCGGCACCCGAGGCCAGGCCGAACCCGAACTTGGTGTCGTCCTGCCCGGTGCGGACGAACTCATGGGTGTGGGCCTCGACACCGGGGGTCACCCGGACGAGGACGCGGGCGCGGTGACCGGCAGCGTCACCGCCTGGCGCGAGCAGACGGGCGAGGCGGGCGATCTCGTCGAACGAGTCGACGACGATCCGTCCCACCCCCTGGCCGATGGCCCCCGTCAGCTCCTCGGTGGACTTGTTGTTGCCGTGGAGGACAAGGCGTTCGGCGGGTACACCGGCGGCCAGCGCGACGTGGAGCTCGCCCCCCGTGGAGACGTCGAGGCACATCCCCTCTGCGTGAGCCAACTGGGCCATAGCCCGGCACAAGAAGGCCTTGGTGGCATAGGCCACGCCGTCACCCCATGCCGATAGCGCCTGCCGGCACCGCTCCCGGAGGTGCGCCTCGTCGTAGACGAAGAGCGGCGTGCCGAACCGGTCGGCCAGGTCGACCAGGTCGAGCCCACTCACCGACAAGCGCCCTGTGGCACCGACCTCCGCCGAGTCGGGCAGGAGGGAGAGGTCGAGCGGCCCGGAGTCGGGCCGCGGCAGGGGGCCGGACGCTCGATCGGCCCCACCTGGCATGCACGCAGAGGCTAGTGGCCTCTCGTCGGCCCGGCGGGGGGCCGATGGGCACCCACTACAGTGATCGGGGCCCGCACGCACGCGTTGCGCGGCGAGGCCACGTTGCCCTCGTAGCTCAGCGGATAGAGCACCGGCCTCCGGAGCCGGGTGCGCAGGTTCGAGTCCTGCCGGGGGCGCCAACAACATGGGAACGGTCACGGGCAGCATCAGTTTCCCGGCGCCCATGGCCCAAGTCCTTGGCGGCCTCGCTAAACAGCGCCACGATGGTCGAGCCGAGGGCGTCGACGGTGTCGTCGGCG
Source organism: Acidimicrobiales bacterium (assembly GCA_035308625.1). Lineage (GTDB taxonomy): Bacteria > Actinomycetota > Acidimicrobiia > Acidimicrobiales > UBA8190 > DATGGF01. Next base: position 2,721 of record DATGGF010000328.1, read on the forward strand.
ATGGCTACCCTGACGACGGCATGATTGTCGCGCCGGTTGTAGC
>DATGGF010000329.1:0-7361 GCA_035308625.1 Acidimicrobiales bacterium
CGCGGCCACGCCCCCGACGACGGCCACTATGGCCACCGAGTGCCGCATGAGAGCACGGGCATCCGGACCGCGCCCGCCGTGGGCGGCCAGTCGCGGAAACACCGCTATGCCCACCGCCGCCGGCAGGAACAAGGCGATGCGCCCGGCGGTGGCGGCGGCCACGTAATAGCCCGATGCACTCCGGGCCAGGTAGTGACGCGCCAGGAAGCTGTCCAGGCCGACGAAGGCCGAGACCCCCCCAAGGGCGACCACCGCTAGCAACGCAGTGCGGGCACCGAACTTGAGCGGGTCGCCGTGGCGTACGACGGCCAGTTCGGATCGAAGGGGCCAGAGCAACAGGGTCAGGGTGGCGAGCGCGTTCACCACCACCGCGGCCACGGCGCCGTCGAGTCCCCATCCCAGGGCGACGAAGACGGGCCCGCTCACCAGACGGAGCGCGGCCCCCGCGGCCAGCGCGGTGGCCACGACGCGAAAGCGCAACTGGCCCACGAGCACACCCTGGGGGACGAGCGTGGTGACCGTGGCGGCCACGAAGCCCGCGAACAACACCACTGGGACCACGGACCCCAGGTGGAGAAAGCCGCGTAGGACCGGTGCACTGAGCGCCAAAGCAGCTCCCAGGACCAGCCCCACCGCGCCCGTGCGTAGGACCGACGACCTGAGCACCAACGGCGCCGGTCCAGCCGATCGCCGGCGCTCGGCGACGGCTTGGGTGACCGCGGCTTGAAAAGCGGTCACCGCCAACGTCACCACGGTGGCGAGACCGAGAATGGATCCCAACGCTCCGTACGTCGCCGGGCCGAGCATCCGGCTCATGAAGACGTGGAACAGGAAATTGGCCAGGTTGGCCAGGGCCACGGCCCCGAAGAAGGCCAGCCCGCCGTCTCCGACAAGGGTCGACGACCGTAGGGCGCGGACCCGGGCGATGACGGAAATGTGGCCCCCCTCTCCCGGCAGCAGGCCTCGAGCGGCCAACGTGCGACCCGTCGACGAAGCTTAGGCACGCAGCCCGCGCTATCCGGGACCGTCGCCGTGGCCGTCGGGCGCGCCACAACCGGGCCGTACGATGCCGCGATGGTGACAGCGGCGCCGGCGGTGCCGGCCGGCACGCTCTCCGAGGACCTGGCCCGGGCCGTCGAACAGGCCAAGGCCGGCGACGCCCTGGCACCGGTCACGGTGGTGGCCCCGCACACGCACGCGGTGATGTGGGCCCGGATGGGCGCTGTCTTCGAGCAGGCCGCCTTCGGACGTGCCGGCATGGTCAACGTGCGGGTCACGACGCTCGCCGACCTGGCCGGCGTGCCGGACCACCACGGTCCCTTCGTCCTGATCGAGCCCGCCTGGCACACCGAGGCCGAAGAAGCGCTCGTCCGCTCCCTGCAAGCGCGGCCCGGTTCGATCACGGTGGAATCGAACGCAGACGCGCCTTGCACCGAGCTCCGGCCCTGCGCCACCGGTGCCGACGAAGCCCGGGCCGCGGTGCGGGCGGTGCTGGCCGGACTCCAGGGCGGAGTGCCGCTGTGGCAGCACGCCATCTTCCATGGCGGACGGCCCATGGCCCGGCTCGTGCACCGGGAGCTGGTTGACGCCGGACTGGCCGCCTGTGGTCCGGCCGTGCGCTTGTTGCGCGAAGGCGCCGGTGGACGCGGGCTCGTCGGGCTGCTGGAGCTGACGGCCAGCGATCTCCAACGCGACGCCGTGATGTCGTGGCTGGCGTCGGTGCCGGCGGTCGCGACGACCGCTCGGGGCGAGCCGGCTCCCACCCTGCGCTGGGACGCGCTGTCGGCGGAGGCGGGCGTCGGGCGGGGGATCGCCGAGTGGCGTGATCGCCTCGGGCGCCTGGCCGCCACCAGCGAGGACGACCGACACGCCGCGCTGGCTCTGGGCTCGTTCGTCGAGGATCTGGCCGTCGCCCTGTCCCCACCGGCCGACACGTCGTGGGCGCGGTGGGCCGCGTGGGCGCGTCATCTCGTATCTCGCTTTCTCGCACCGGGGTCGGGCTGGGCCGCCGACGAGCGCGACGGGCTCGCGCAGGTCGACGCCGTGTTGCAGGAACTGGGCCAGCGTCAAGGCACGGCCGCGCCCGCGACGGCCGACGCCTTCGCCGCCGTGGTCCACACCGAGCTCGAAGCCCGCACCCTGGAAACCGCTGCGCTGGGGCCATCGGCCTTCGGCCGGGGGGTCTTCGTGGCGCCGTACCACCTGGCCCGGGGGATGCGCTTCGACACCGTGGTGCTGGTCGGTGCCTTCGACCCGACAGCCGACGAATCCCGCGCTGACGACATCGCCGTGGCGCTGCGGGCGGGAACCAGCCGCCGCGTCGCCACCACCGTCGGCCCGACGTCCCCGCCGGTGCGCTTCACCGACTCCATGACGCGCAGTGTCGGCATCGAAGCGTTCGCCCCGACGTCGCGGGCCGCGCTTCCCCCCCTGCACGCGGTGGAACTGAGGCGGCGTGCCTTGGCTCGGGCCGGTCCCGAGAGCGTGCCCGGTTGCGGCCCCGTGTCGGCCGAGCCGGGGCTGGCGGCCGGTGTGGCCATGTCCCTGGCTCGACTAGGTCGCGCCTTCGGCCGATTCGACGGCTGGGTGGGCCAGGGACCGGTGAACCCGTTCGACCCCGGCCGGCCGATGTCGGCCACCCGGCTCGAGACCTACGCCGAATGTCCGCGGCGCTTCCTGTTCAGCCGCGTCCTCGGCGTGCAACCACGCCTGCGGCCCGAGTCGGTGTGGCGGATCGACGCCCGGGACCGGGGCTCACTCGTCCACGCCATCCTCGAGCGCTACGTGCAGGCCCGGGTCGACGGCACGCCGCGATCGCTCGAGCTCCTCGAGACGCTGGCCACCGCCTGCCTCGACGCTGCCGGCGAGGCGACTTCAGTTGGACGGGCCCTGCTGTGGCGACTCGAACGCCTCGCCATGTTGCGCGACCTCAGGGCGTTCTACGCCGAGGAGCCCGACGACGAGCCTCTGGCCGCCGAGCTCGCTTTCGGGATAGAGGAGTCCGATGCCGCCCCGGCCGTCGAGGTCCTGCTCTCGGACGGAAGGGCGCTCCGCTTTCAAGGGCGCATCGACCGCGTCGACCGGTCGGCCGACGGCGCCCTCGTCGTGTCGGACTACAAGACCGGCCGTCAGGCGGGGCTGACGCGACTCACGACCGACCCCCTCGACGGGGGCCGCCACCTCCAACTCCCGCTCTACGCCATGGCCGCCCGGGCGCACTTCGGCGCCGCACCGGTGCAAGCCCGCTTCTGGATGGTGTCGGCCGAGCGGCAGGTGCCGACGTACCGGATCGACCTGACCGAAGAGTTGGAGGCCCACTTCGGCGACATGGCCGGCCGGCTGGCCCTGGCCGTCGACAGCGGCGTGTTCCCGGGGGCCCCCGGCCTGTCCCGGGCCGGCGGGTTCGAACGTTGCCGCTGGTGCGATTTCGATCGCGTGTGCCCCCTGCGCCGCGACCGCCAATGGGCCGTGAAGCGGGCCGACCCGGTGCTCGCTCCGGTCACCCGCGCCTCCGAGCTCAGCGTGCCCGGCGCACTCGGCGGCGCGGTCACGCCCGGCCCGGTGACACCGGAGGACGGCGAGTGACCATGGCCGCGGACCGTCACGATGCCGACCCTCACGTGTCGGTGGCCCAACGGCTCGACACGTCGTTCGTCGTGGCCGGTGGGCCGGGCACGGGGACGACCGCCGCGCTGATCGACCGGGTCGTGGGCCTGTTGCAAGGCGGAAACTCTCCCGACGAGGTGGCGGTCGTGCTGGCGACCCCCGCCGCGGCGACGGACTTCGCCCGGCGCCTGGCGCGTGCCGCCGAGGCCGCCGAGGCGCGCTCCCCCGCCGGGCTGACAACACTGGCGACGGCGGTGCGCCGGATCGAGGCCACACCTGTGGGCGAACTGGCAGCGTGGATGACCACATCGACGGGGCGGCGCGCCGATCGGCGCGTGCTCCATGGCGCCGACGACCGTGCCGGCTTCGACATCGAGCTCGGTGCCGCGCTTGATCGCGTCCTCGACGACCCCGCAGCCGAGACGGTGCTAGCGCGGGCGCTCGCCCTGGGCCTCGACCCCGTCGCCCTGGAAGAGGTCGCCTGGCGGCTGCACCGGCAACCGGACCGACTCGTTCCCTCGGTGGCGACATCGGAGCCGGTGCCGTCCGACCCGGACCGGGGCGACCCGTGGCGCATGGCGCCGGTCGACGCCGCCCGGGTCATCGACGCCCTCGACGCCGCCATCGCCCTGAGCGCGCAGTGCACCGACGACGAGGACCTGCTCCGTGAGCACCTGACCGGACGGCTGACCGAAGGGCGCCGCCAGCTGGTCGAGGCGCCCGACGATGCCACCTTGCTCTCGCTGCTCGTCCGCCTGCCTTCCTTCTCGAGCGCTTTCGGTCGGCGGGACAATTGGAATGGTCGGTCCGCCGAGGCTCGCGCCGCCTGTGCCGCCGCGGAGGAAGCTCGCCGGACCGCATTGCGCCACGCCGCCGACCCGGTGGCGCGCTGGCTCACCGGCCACCTGATCGACGTGGCCCGGGCCATCGAGGCCCGTCGTCTCCACCGCGGAACCACCCAGGACACCGAGGTGCGAGCCGAGGCCTTCCGGATGCTCGACGATCCCACCGCGTGCGCCGAGCTCCGCCGGCGCGTGCGTCACGTCCTGGTCGACGACCTGGAGCTGGCACCCGCGGCCGGCCAGGAGCTGGCCCAACGGCTTTCAGCCGCGGTGCTCGAGGGGCGACCTGCCGCCGCTGCGTCGGGCCCCGCCCTGACCGTCGTGCTGGTGAGGCCGCCCGTTGCCCTGACGTTCGAGCTCACCGAAGCCGTCTTCGAGGTGAACGTCCGCTCGGTCCCCGGGATCGTGTCGTTCACCGCCGTGCTGGCCGACGCATACCAGGACATGAGGTCGGGCTGGCATGCGGGCGAGCCGGCCCGGGCGGCAGCACGAACGGCCCATGCCTCGGGCGTCCGGGGCGGTGCCGGGGTGCAGCTCTCGCTTCCCGGCCTCCACGGTGACCACGAGCGACCACCGGCGCTCGAGCTCCCGCCCGTAGTGATCCTCGGCCGCGGGATCGAAGGAGCCGCCGGGGAGGTGCGGGCGACCGCGGGCCGTGATGTCGCGGCCGCCATCTCGCGGGCCGTCGCCGAGGGGTGGCCGGCCACCGAAGCCGGCGACGCCGGCGTCAACCGGCCGATGCGCTTCGGCGACGTGGTGGTGGCCGTGGCCGACCGGCGCGCCCTTCCCGCGCTGGAGGAGGCGATGGAGAACGCCGGCGTGCCCTTCCGTCTGGCTGACCCGGCGCTGTTGTGGGGATGCGAGGTCGTGCGCGACATGCTGGCTGTGCTGGCGGCGGTGGACGACCCCAACGACGAAGTGGCGGTGCTGGCGGCATTGCGCTCCCCCGGTCTCGGGTGTGGGGACGACGACCTGGTGGCATGGCGTTCCGCCGGCGGCTCGTGGGACCCGACGGCCGACCCGCCTCCCGACATGGAGTCCCACCCGGTGAGCCGGGCGATGGACGTCCTGGCCAAACTGCACGGACAGTCGGCCTCGGCCGGCCCGGCCGACGTGGTGCACCAGGCCATCATCGACCTGCGCGCGTTCGAACTGGCTCTCGCCCTGCCCGGGGCCGCAGGGCAGTGGCACCGCCTGCAATGGCTGGCTCAACAGGCCGAGGTGTTCGAGGAGCGGTCGGGAAGCACCTTCCGGCGCTTCGTCCGGTGGGCCGAGCGACGTGTCCGAAGTGCCGCTCAGCCGTTGGGACTCGACAGCGACACCACCGGGGTCGATCTCCCCGACGGCAGCGCGGCCGTCATCGACGACGCGGTGCGGGTGACCACGGTGCGCACGGCGGTGACGCTCGAAGCACCCATGGTGGTGCTCACCGGCCTGGCCAGCGACGAGCCCGTCAGGACGGCGCCGGTGCTGTGGACCGGATCCGAGCCCGAGGTGCACCTCGGCGGCGCACTACGGACAGACGGCTACGACGAAGCGGCAAGCACGGCGCGCTCGGTGATCGAGGCCGAACGCAGGCGACTGGTGTGGCTAGCCATGACGCGCGCCCGAGACCATCTCGTGGTGAGCCTGCATCACCGCATTCGCGACGCCGCGCCCGAGTCCGGACCGGCGGCCCATCTCATCGAGGTGTGCCGGGCGCACCCGCTGCTGTGGCGGCGGATCCCCGAGGCGAACACACCCGACCCGGGCCCCGCGCCCATACCTCCAGCGCCGGCGTCGGCCGACACCGCCTCGGCCTGGCGCGACGAGGTGGCCGCCTTCGAACACTCGAGAGCTGAGCTACGGCGCGGGCGCGAGCACCTGGACGTGATCCGAACGGGTGCGCCTGAAGCCGGTCCCGATGGTCCGCCACCCCCGTTCGAAGGCGCACTGGGCTGGCTCGCGGGCCGTCGCCACCACGACGTCCCTGTCGTGCTCGTGCTGGACGACGCGACCGGCACGACCGGTGGGCCCGGGCTGTTCGAGACCGTGGTGCCGATGATCGTCGAAGACGGTGACGAACTCGTGGTGGTGGGGAAGGCGCCAGACACGGAGGTGGACCGGCCGTCGGCATGGCGGGAGCTCGGTATGCAGGCCGACGCGCTGGCCCGGATCACCGGCAGGGCGGTGGGACGAGGCGCTCTCGTCGGGACGAACGAGCGGGTCGAGGAGCTGACGGGTGACCGCTTCGAGACCGTGAAGGAAGAAGGCCGCCGGGCGCTGACGGAGATGCTGGGCGCCCGGGCGTAGCCCGCCCGGCTTTCAGGCCTCGGCCGCGCCGGGTAGCTCGAGCCGACCGGTCTCGACCACCAGTTCGAGCGCTGGGGCTGAGGGGATGTCCGCTTCCTGGGGCCGGCGGGCGACGGCGTCGAGCTCCTCGAGCTCGGGAAGCTCGCGGTCGGCCCCTCCCATCACCCCGAGCTCATGGAACCGCCGTGCCTGGGGAAGCACGCGCCGCTCGAGAGATCCGACGGCGTCGTTGTAGGCCTCGACCGCGGTGGCCAGGCCCTTGCCGGTGCGGGCCAGGTGCTCTCCGAAGGTAGAGAGCCGCTTGTAGAGCTCGCGCCCCAACTGCTGCACCTCGCGGGCATTGTCGGCCAACGCTTCCTGTTGCCAGCTGGCCGCCACGGTGCGCAACAGGGCGATCAGGTTGGTCGGCGTGGCCAGCACCACGTGACTGGCGAAGGCGTGCTCGAGCAGAGAGGGGTCGTGTTCGAAGGCGGCGGTGAGAAGCGGGTCGCCCGGGATGAAGGCCACCACGAACTCGGGCGACCGTTCGAACTGCTCCCAATACGCCTTCTTGGCCAGGGCGTCGACGTGGGAGCGCAGTTGGCGGGCGTGCGCCACCAGGTGGGCACGCCGAGCGTCCTC
>DATGGF010000330.1:0-3222 GCA_035308625.1 Acidimicrobiales bacterium
CCATCGTGAGCAGCGACCGCAAGGGCCTGGCCGAGTCGGTACACGGCCGCATGGCCCGCCACGGAGGCACGGCCGAGGTGCGCAGCGCACCCGGCGATGGCACCGAGGTGGTCTTGCGCATGCCCCGGCATGCGGCCGAGCGGGAGAAGTCGTCGCGGACGTGAGCTCCCTTGCCGGCACCGGCAACCGGCCCCCCGGCGCCCGGCCCCGGGTGTTCCTGGTGGACGACCACGCCCTGTTCCGCGCCGGGGTGCGGACGGAGCTGGGCGACGCGGTGGAGGTGATCGGGGAGGCCGACGACGTCGAGCCGGCGGTGGAGCTCGTGTCCGAGCGTGAGCCCGATGTCGTCCTGCTCGACGTGCACCTGCCCGGTGGGGGTGGCCAGCGCGTGGTGGAAGCGGTGAAGGCCACCCATCCACACGTGCGGTTCTTGGCCCTGTCGGTGTCCGACGCGCCCGAGGACGTGATCGCCGTCATACGCGCCGGGGCACGGGGGTACGTGACCAAGACCATCTCGGGCCCCGACCTGGTGGATGCCGTCCGGCGCGTGGCGGCCGGCGACGCCGTGTTCTCGCCGCGCCTGGCCGGCTTCGTGCTCGACGCCTTCGCCGCCGACCCGGGGGTAGCCGGGGGAGTAGCCCCGTCGTTCGACCCCGAGCTCGACCAACTGACCCAACGTGAGCGCGAGGTGCTGCGTCTCATCGCCCGCGGGTACGCGTACAAGGAGGTGGCGGGCGAGCTGTCCATCTCGGTCAAGACGGTGGAGAGCCACGTCTCGGCCGTATTGCGCAAGCTGCAGCTGTCGAGCCGCCACCAACTGACCCGCTGGGCCTCGGAGCGTCGCCTGCTCTAGGGGCCGGCATGGGGGACGAATGGGGGGAACCCCCGATGGTCCCGGCGAGGGCGGCCCTTCATGATCGGTGCATGCCCCGTGAACCCCGCCCGCCCCGCCGCGACGGCAAGCTCGAACTGCTCTCCTCTGTCCCTGCCTTCTCCCGCTGCCGCCGTAACGACCTCGTCGAGCTCGGCCGGCTGCTCGAATTGCTCGAGCCCGAGGCCGGTGATGTGCTGGCCGATTCCGAAGCCGACACCGGCGCCGGTGGGCCGTGGCGGGGGCTGGTGGTCGAGGGCCATGCGCTAGCCGTGCACGACGGCGTCCCCGAGGCGGTGCTCGGCCCCGGATCCTGGTGGGGCTGGCAAGCCGGGTCGTGGGGCGACGACGCCGACCGGTCCTTGGTTGTCGCGCTCGGCCCCATGTGGGTGCTGGCCGCGTCGCCGCGCTGCTGGCCCGCGGTGGCCGGGCTCGTGCCCGGTGCGGCTCAGCCGCCGGAGGGGTTCGCCCCCTTGAAGAACCGCTCGAACAAGCCGTCGACGCCGGCGCCGTGGAGCGTCATGCCGCCGTCCACCACGATGGTCTGACCGGTCACGAAACGTGCCCGGTCCGAGCACAGGAAGGCCACCACGTCGGCCACGTCGGTGGGGTCGCCGACGCGGTCCATGGGCGTGATGCGGCGGTAGTGCTCGGGCATCCCCGGCACGTCGTCGAGCAGCATCCCGGTGAGGTTGGTGCGGATCATGCCCGGCGCCACCGCGTTCACCCGGATGAGCGGCGCGTACTCGAGCGCGGCCGACGCCGTGAGCGCGACCACGCCGGCCTTGGCCGCGGAATAAGGCGTCTCGCCGGCTGAGGGCCGGGTCCCGCTGATCGACGCGGTGTTGACCACCGCGCCACCGCCGCCGGCCAGCAGGTGAGGAATGCCGGCACGCATGGCGTGCCACACCCCGTGGAGGTTCAACCGGACGATGCGGTCCCACTCCTCGGGGTCCCACCCGGCCAGTGGCTGCATGGTGCTGCCCCCGGCGTTGTTGATCAGGATCGAGAGGCCGCCCAGTTGCCCGGCCACCTCGTCGGCGGCGGCGCGCACGGCCTCGGGCTCGGTCACGTCGACCTCGACCCAGCAGCCGCCCACCTCCTCGGCCACCGTGGCCGCCGCTTTGGCGTCGATGTCGAGCACGCCGACGGTGGCCCCTTGCTCCACCAGGCGCCGGCACACTGCCCGGCCGATGCCCGAGCCACCCCCGGTGACCATGGCCCGTGCCCCTCGGAGCTCAGCCATCGCGGTCCTCTCAGCCGATCTCGTCGGCCGGGCCGGGTTGGTCGCCGGCCACGTCGGGACGTACAAGCAGCGTGTCGCGCAGCTCGCGTTTTAGGACCTTGCCCTGGGGATTGCGGGGCAATGGCTCGGAGCGGAACCAGAAGTGGGTGGGGACCTTGAACCCGGCCAGGCGCTCGCGCACGTGGCGGGCCAGCTCCTCGGCGGTCACCTTGGTGCCGGGACGCAGCACCACCGCGGCCCCCACCTCCTCGCCCAGCACTTCGTGGGGCACGCCGATCACGGCCGCATCAGCCACGGCCGGGTGCTCGAACAGCGCCGCTTCGACCTCTACCGAGTACACGTTCTCGCCGCCGCGGATGACCATGTCCTTGGCCCGGTCGACGATGTAGACGAAGCCGTCGTCGTCGATGCGGGCCACGTCGCCCGAATGGAGCCAGCCCCGAGTGAAGGTGGCCGCCGTGGCCTCCGGCTTGTTCCAGTAGCCGCGCACGACGTTGGGCCCCTTGATCCACAGCTCGCCGACCACGTCGGGGCCGCGGGGGTGGTCGTCGGACGGCTCCTCGCCGTCGTAGCCGTCGGGGACCACGCGCACGTCGCACACCGGTACTGCTGGGCCCACGCTGTCGGGCCGACCCACGTAGTCGTCGCCCGAGTTCATGGTGGTGACCGACGAGGTCTCGGTCAAGCCGTAGCCGTTGGAGGGGGCGCCAACGGGGAAATGCTCCTTGATCCGCTTGACCAGCTCGGGCGGGGCCGGCGCTCCGCCGTAGGCCACGGCGCGCACGGACGAGGTGTCGCGCTTGGCGAAGCTGGGCGAGTCGATCACCTGCATCACCATGGCCGGGACCCCGCCGAAGGTGGTGATCTGCTCCCGTTCGATGAGCTCCAAGGCGCGCTCGGGGTCCCAGTGGTGCATCATCACCAGCTTGTTCCCGGCCGCCGTGTTGGCCACCAGGATCGAATGGCAGCCGGTGGCGTGGAACAGCGGCACGGACAGCAGATAGCCGTTCTGGTCCACCCCCGGCGGCGCTTCGGTCTGGCTGGTGGCGCCCCGCAGCGTCTGGCGGGAGTTGATGAAGAACAGCGACATGAGGTTGGTGACCAT
>DATGGF010000331.1:0-3701 GCA_035308625.1 Acidimicrobiales bacterium
GCCGGACAGGTATTGGCCCGTGACGCTCCTGGGATTGGCCATGATGTCTTCCGCCGTGCCCTCGGCAATGATCTCGCCGCCATGCACGCCGGCGGCCGGACCCATGTCGATCACATGGTCGGCGGTGAGGATCGCTTCCTCGTCGTGCTCCACCACCAGCACGGAATTGCCCAGATCGCGCAGCCCCTTGAGGCTGACCAATAGGCGGGCGTTGTCGCGCTGGTGCAGGCCGATGGACGGCTCGTCGAGGACGTAGAGCACGCCGACCAGGCCCGAACCGATTTGGCTGGCCAGCCGGATGCGCTGCGCCTCGCCCCCCGACAAGGTGGCCGTGGCCCGGGCCATGGACAGGTAGTCGAGGCCCACGTCGAGCAGGAACTGCAGGCGGGCCCGGACCTCGCGCAGGACCCGGTCGGCGATGAGGTGCTCGCGCTCGGTCAGCTCGAGATCGCCGATGCGGGCGGCTGCCGCGGTGATCGAGAGGCTGCACAGCTCGTAGATGCTCAAGCCGCCGATGGTCACGGCCAGCGACTCGGGCTTGAGCCGGGCCCCTCCGCACACCGCGCAGGGCACCTCGCGCATGAAGGTGCCGGCCCAGTCACGCACGGCGTCGGAGTCCGACTCCTTGTGCCGCCGGGTGAGCCACGGGACGATGCCCTCGTAGTGGGTGGTGAACGTGCGTGTCCGCCCATGGCGGTTGCGGTAGCGCATCGACACCTGCCGGCTCCCGGCGCCGTGGAGAAGGACCTTCTGGTCGGCTTTACGCAGCTTGCGCCACGGGGTGTCCATGGAGAACCCGTAGTCGTCGGCCACCGCCTCGACCACCCGGTCGAACCACCGGCTGCGCCCGCCGATCCACGGGGCGATGGCGCCCTCGGCCAGGCTCAAGCTCGGGTCGGGCACCACCAGCTCGGGGTCGACCACGAACTGGGTTCCCAGCCCGTCGCATGCCGGGCAGGCGCCGTAGGGAGAATTGAAGGAGAAGCTGCGCGGCGCCGGTTCCTCGAACGACAGGCCGTCGAAGGTGCAGGCCAGGTGTTCGGAGAAGGTGATCAGCTCCTCGCTGCCGTCGTCCTGGAGCACGCCGATCTCGGCGATGCCCTCGGTCAGCCGCAGCGCGGTCTCCATCGACTCGGTAAGGCGTTGACGGATGTCCGAGCGCCGGACCAGGCGGTCGACCACCACTTCGATGGTGTGTTGCTCATAGCGGGCCAGGTTGAGACCGGCCCGCTCGGCCAGCTCCACCACCTCGCCGTCCACCCGGGCGCGGGCGAATCCCTGCTTGGCCAGGTCGTCGAGCAGCGCCTCGTACTCCCCTTTGCGGCCCCGCACCACCGGGGCGAGCACCTGGAAGCGTGTCCCCTCGGGCAGATCGAGCACGCGGTCGACGATCTGCTGCGGGGTCTGGCGCGACACCGGCCGCCCGCACTTGGGACAGTGGGGCCGCCCGACCCGGGCGTACAAGAGCCGCAAGTAGTCGTAGATCTCGGTGACGGTCCCCACCGTGGAGCGCGGGTTGCGGCTGGCCGACTTCTGGTCGATGGAGATGGCCGGGGAGAGGCCCTCGATGAAGTCGACGTCGGGCTTGTCCATCTGGCCCAGGAACTGGCGGGCATAGGCCGACAGCGACTCGACGTAACGACGCTGACCCTCGGCGTAGATGGTGTCGAAGGCCAGCGATGACTTCCCCGACCCCGACAGCCCGGTGAAGACGATGAGCTCGTCGCGCGGCAGGTCGACTGAGACGTCTTTCAAGTTGTGCTCGCGCGCCCCGCGCACCACCAACCGCTCGGCCATCAGGGCGAGGATACCGGCGGGCCCAGGGCCCCCCGCCGGGCGTTCACGCCGAGGCCGGGGCGGGGACGCCCGGCTCCGACTCGGCCTCGAGCAGGGCCAGGCGGAGCTCGGCGATCTCGTCGCGCAGCAGTGCCGCTTCCTCGTAGCGGAGCTCGGAGGCAGCCAGTCGCATCTCCTGCTCGAGGCGGACCACCAGCGCCTCGAGCTCCTCCACCGGCGCGTCGGCCAGCGCCGGAAGCCCGTCAGCCGCGGCCGGCCGAGGGGGACGGGTGCGCACCGGTGGGCGGGTGGCCCGGCCGGGCAAGCCCGACGCGGCCGGGCGGTTGCGGCCGCGCCCGGCCCGACGCGCCGCGGTGGTGGAGTCGGCCGCCGGCCGCAGGCGCTCGAGGATGTCGGTGACCGCTTTGCGCACCGACACCGGGTCGATCCCGTGCTCGGCGTTGTAGGCCTGCTGCAGGACCCGGCGGCGCTGGGTCTCGGAGATGGCCTGGCGCATGGCGTCGGTCACCGTGTCGGCGTACATCACGACCTCGCCGTCGACGTTACGGGCGGCCCGGCCCATGGTCTGGATGAGCGAGCTGGCCGAACGCAGGAACCCGGTCTTGTCGGCGTCGAGGATGGCCACCAGGCGCACCTCGGGCAGGTCCAGGCCCTCGCGCAGCAGGTTGATGCCGACCAGCACGTCGTACTCGCCCAGGCGCAGGTCGCGCAGCAACTCGATCCGGGTCACGGTGTCGATGTCGGAGTGGAGGTAGCGCACCCGGACGCCCAGCTCGAGCAGGTAGTCGGTCAGGTCCTCCGCCATCTTCTTGGTGAGGGTCGTCACGAGCACCCGTCCGCCCTGCTCGGCCGCGGCCCGGATGCGCTCGAGGAGGTCGTCGATCTGACCCGTGGTCGGACGGATCACCACCTCGGGGTCCACCAGGCCGGTGGGCCGGATGACCTGGTCGACCACTTGGGACGAGACTTCGAGCTCGTAGGGGGCCGGCGTGGCCGACAGGAACACCACCTGCCCGACGCGGTCCATGAATTCGTCGAACCGCAGCGGCCGGTTGTCCAGGGCGCTGGGCAGGCGGAACCCGTGCTCCACCAGCGTGGCCTTGCGCGAACGGTCGCCTTCGAACTGCCCGTGGATCTGGGGCACGGCCACATGGCTCTCGTCGATGACGGTGAGGAAGTCCTTGGGGAAGAAGTCGAGCAGCGTGTGGGGCGCCTCTCCGGCTCGGCGACCGTCGAGATGGCGGCTGTAGTTCTCGATGCCGTTGCACACACCGACCTCGGCCAGCATCTCGAGGTCGTGCTCGGTGCGCAGCCGCAGTCGCTGCGCCTCGAGGAGCTTGCCCTGCCCCTTGAGCTCGTTCAGCCGCTCCCCCAGCTCCACCTCGATCGAAGCGATGGCCCGTTGCATCGTCTCGTCGCCGGCCACGTAATGGGTGGAGGCGAACACCACCAGTTCTTCGAGCTCCTCGCCCACGTCGCCGGTCAGCGCGTCGAAGCGCCGGATCCGCTCGACCTCGTCACCGAACAGCTCGATGCGCACGGCCTGTTCCTCGTAGGCAGGGTGCAGCTCCACGGTGTCGCCCCGGGCCCGGAACCGGCCCCGGCTGAGCACGGCGTCGTTCCGGTCGTAGTGCAGGTCGACCAGCGATCGCAGGAGCTTGCGCTGGTCGATACGGTCCCCGGGCCGGAGCACCAGGATGCGGCTGCGGTACTCGTCGGGTGAGCCCAGGCCGTAGATGCAGGACACCGAAGCCACCACGATGACGTCGCGGCGCAGCAACAGGCTCGAGGTGGTCGAGTGGCGCAGACGGTCGATCTCGTCGTTGATGGACGAGTCCTTCTCGATGTAGGTGTCGCTGGTCGGGAGATAGGCCTCGGGCTGGTAGTAGTCGTAGTAGGAGACG